>JBEKQH010000039.1:0-9050 GCA_049519915.1 Opitutaceae bacterium | reverse complement strand
CCATCGCTTCTTTCAACGACCAAAATCCACGCGGTTTCGGACTCATGCAGCGAGACAGGGACTTCGACCACTATCAGGACCTAGAGGACTCCTATCAGCTCCGTCCGAGCGCGTGGGTTGAGCCGGTCGGCCAGTGGGGCCCGGGCTGCGTGCGGTTGGTCGAGCTGCCGACACCGGATGAATCCAGCGACAACATTGTCGCTTTTTGGGTGCCGCAAAAACTTCCGCCGGTGGGCGCCCCGATCGACTTTGAATATAAGTTGCATTGGTTTATGGAGACCCAACCGGGCGGCCAGCGTCCGCCCGCCGGTTATACCGTGTCCACCCGGGCAGGCCGGAGCAAAACCTATGAGACGGATTTGCAGCGCTTTGTCGTGGATTTTGACAGTCCTTATTTGCACGGACGACGCTCGCTTCCGGGAATCGAGCCGGTCGTTACGGTCGGCGATGGCGCCACGCTCGTGAATAGCTCGGTGCAAAGTAATCCCTTTAATGGCACCTGGCGCGTCGCTTTCGCCCTCAAGCCTGATGGCAGCGGGCGCCCGGTGGAACTCCGTTGCTTCCTTCGAAAAGCGCCCCATATTCTGACCGAAACATGGAGCTACCTTTGGAAACCATAGCGGCGCCGCTGCGCAACTTTCGGCCCCACACGGGTTCGATGGAGGCGTGGAACGCCGCTTACGTGCGGGTCGAGGACTATCTGCGCGCGCACCGGATCCACAATCGGCTCCACCAAAGCCGCTTGATCGAAAAAATTCTCGAACGCGCCGCGCGGCGTCACGCCTTGCATCCGGCGCTGGATCCGACCACTCTCGCCGCCGAGGAGACGGAGGCGGTCATGGATGCGTGGTTCGGCGAGGTGCTGGGGGAACGCGACCTGCCGCACGACCGCATTGCCATCATCGGCCGGCTGGCGCTGCTTCTTTCCGATGGCGCCCAGAAATGGCCTTATGCTTTTCTCGACGGGGATAATATTCCGCCCGAATTCGCGCATGCTATGCAGACCAGTTTCGTGCAGGCCGGTCCCGATCTTGAGGTGTCGAGCATGGTGCCGCGGCCGATCGAGCTCGGCACGATCAGCGAAGTCGCCGGCGAAACGCTAGAACGTTTCGGGCAATGGCCGCTGCTCCGCGCCCTCTTTCTTTGGGCGTTGTTTTTGGCCGCGCTCACGTTGATCTTCCAAGCCACTCGCTGAGCCCAAGTCTCCGCCCCGCCGGCGGTCCTGCCATGATGCTTTTCGACGCCGACCAGACCCGCCCGCGCCGTCTCCAGCGCCGGCGGTTTCTGTTTTTCTCCGGCGTCATCATGCTGACCGGCTTCGCCACCTGGTTCATGGCCGATTTGCTCTGGCGCACGAGCATCAATGCCAATGGGATCGCGCTGCTCGTCCTATTCGTCGTCCTTTTCGCGCATATCGCCGCCGGCTTCTGCATGGCGATGGCGGGCTTTTACATTATTAATCGCGGCGGCGATCATTGCCGTATCACCCGGTCGGTGGATTGGAACGACGCCCCGCCGCTGGCCAGTACGGCCATCATCATGCCGGTATTTAACGAGGACGTCAGCCGCGTTTTTGAGGGCCTCCGGGTTATTTTTCGTTCGGTCGAAGAGACAAAAAAACTCGAATTTTTCGACTTCTTCGTCCTAAGCGATTCGACCGAGCCCAATCAGTGGATCCAGGAGGAAGTCGCCTGGGTGGAGCTCTGCAAGCAGGTCGGCGGCTTTGGGCGGATTTTCTACCGCAAGCGCCGGCAAGCCATCAATAAAAAGGCCGGCAATATCGCCGATTTTCTCCGCCGCTGGGGCCGACGTTACCGATATATGGTCGTGCTCGACGCCGACAGCATCATGACAGGACGGGCTCTCGTGCAATTGGTGGCGATGATGGAGAAGAATCCCCACGTGGGCATTATCCAGACCGCGCCGCGCATCGCGAACGGCGTGACGCTGTACGCGCGGTTACAGTCGTTCGCCAACCGGCTCTACAGCCCGCTTTTTCTCGCCGGTCTCAACTACTGGCAGCAGGGCGACGGCAATTATTGGGGGCACAACGCCATCATTCGCGTGCAGCCTTTTATCGCGCACTGCGCATTGCCCGGCCTGCCGGGCAGCGAACCCTTTGGCGGGCGTATCCTCTCGCACGATTTTGTCGAGGCCGCCCTTATCCGCAAGGCCGGCTGGGCCGTTTGGCTGGCGCAGGATATCGAAGGCACCTACGAGGAGGGGCCTCCCACCGTCATCGACAATGCCAAGCGCGACCGCCGTTGGTGCCAGGGCAACTTGCAGCACACCTGGTTGCTGACCGCGCGCGGGTTCTGCGGGGTCAACCGGCTGCATCTGCTTTTCGGCGTCCTTTCTTATGTCTCGTCGCCCCTCTGGCTGCTCTTTTTGATTTTGAGCACGCTACGGGCGCTGAATCTGCTCAAGATGCACGGCGTCAATGTGCTCCAGCCCGAGGATGTGACGTCTTTTTTCGGTTATGTCCTGGAGGTGCCCGAGGCGCTCACGCTCTTCGCGCTGACGATGCTCCTGCTCTTCCTGCCAAAGTTCATCTCGGTCATCCTGACGGCGCAAAACCGGACGGAGGCGGAAAAGTTTGGCGGCCGCCTGCGTCTGGTGGCCAGCGCGTTGCTGGAGACGCTGGTTTCCGCGCTGCTTGCGCCCATCAACATGATGTTCAATTCCAAGTTCGTCATCTTTACGTTGCTCGGTCAGGGCGCCTCATGGGTGGCGCAACGCCGGGGCGGCAGCGAAGACGATTCCGACTGGCGCGAGGCCATCCTGACGCACGGCGGCCATACGGTCTGCGGCCTGACCTGGGGTATCTCGACCCTCGTGTTGATGCCCTCCTTCTTTTGGTGGCTCAGCCCCGTGCTCGCCGGCCTCGTTTTTTCCATTCCTTTGTCGATTTTTCTGAGCAAGGCCGCCATTGGCCGGCGAGCCCGGCAACTCGGGCTGTTCCTGACGCCGGAGGAGACGCAGCCGCCCTACGAACTCAAGCGTCTTGAGCAAAATCTAGCCGCGTGTTACCGCCACTTGCCGCCCATCGAGCCGTTGCGCGACGATTACGGCCTGCTGCAGGCCGTGCTCGATCCGTATATCAACGCCATGCATGTGGCCCTTCTTCGTCAGCGCCGCACGGGCGAAGAGGCGCGCGAATACTTCCAGCATCTGCGCCAGCGTTTGTTGCGCGAAGGACCGGAGGAGCTTTCGTCGCGGGAAAAAATGGGCCTGTTGCTCGACGCCGAGTCCATGATCTGGCTGCACCGCGAATTGTGGAGCCTTCCCGCCGGCGCGCTGGCGGAATGGTGGCGTTTGGCGATGCGCCAATACAACGTCCTGACCGCCACGCCGGTGACGGCGCTCTACCGGTAGAATCGTTCTCCTTCTCGTAATCGTTCTCGTTCTCCCTGAACTCAAGTCGCTAGAGAAGAGGGAGGCCATGAATCCCGGACTGATTTTCGCGGCTTCCTGGTTTCCCGCTGATGACGATTACGGTTTGAATTCAGCCTTTCTAGGTGGAGCGGCTTGACCTCAAGACGCTCTCAGCGCGTTGAGGTCAACGCGCTCCACCCGCGCTGCCGTGCGAAACAGTTCATTGGCTTGTTCCAGGGTCTCTGAACCTAAAAACGGCCGTTGAAACCACGGATTTCACGAATACCCACGGATACTCAAGCAATGATAGAATTTATTGGATCCTGATAAAAGGCTTACCGCTTCTTGCGATAAGCTCCTCTTCGCACAAAATTGTAAGCAAAGCGTGGCGGGAAAAGCCGCCGCCTGGTTCGTCTTATGCTGGGTCACGAAATTCCCGTCGAGATCGAGCGTGCCATGCGCGCCGTGCCGCGAGAACATTTTGTTCCGCCGGAGCTGGCGGCGCAGGCGCAGAAAGACCGGCCGTTGCCCATCGGCTACGGGCAGACGATTTCCCAGCCGTCGCTGGTCGCTTTCATGACGGCGCAGCTTGGGCTCGCGCCGCATAGCCGGGTGTTGGAAATCGGCACGGGCACCGGCTACCAAACGGCGATTCTCGCGGAGCTGGCGGCGGAGGTTTATTCCATCGAACGGATACCCGAACTGTCTGCCGCGGCGGGACGACGCCTTGCGCGGCTGGGTTATAAGAATATCGCGTTGCGAATCGACGATGGCGCTCGCGGTTGGCCCGAAGCCGTGCCGTTTGATGCCATTCTGCTCACAGCCGCCGCACCCGAAGTGCCGCCTCGGTTGCTCGCTCAGCTCAAAATCGGCGGACGGCTGGTCGCGCCGGAGGGCGGGTCCGGTGAAAGCCAGACCCTGCTGCTGGTCGAAAAGACCGATCCCGGGACGATTCGCCGCTTTGATCTTGGCGCGGTGCATTTTGTGCCGCTGGTGAGCGGTGACGCAGGCTGAAGCCCGCGAACGCTAATGCGTAGTAGTTGGCAGTTGGAAATTAGGAGTTGGTCCGGACGCAAACGTTGGGTCGAATCCAATGGCTAACTCCTAACTGCCAATTACAAATTACTAACTACAAACTACTAACTACGGTTGACCAATGACTAATGACCAACTCCGCGCGCTTCAGGCGCGCCCGCCGAAGCTAATATAATCGTCGAGGTCGAGCCGGTCGAAATTTGTGCGGATGTCGTCGCGTCCCGGCGAAAGTTCCGCCAGGTCCTCGGCCATCCCGCTGTGGCGCTTGGCGTCGCCCGGGGCGAGGGCTTCGAGCCACCGGGACCAAGCCTCGATTTCCCAGGCGGCGCGCGCCGGTTGGGTGTGTTCGGCAACCCAGGCGAGCATTTCGACGTCGCCTTGGCCGGATTTCACCGCGGCCAGAAACGCCTCGGGGTCGATGCCGGTAAAGGCAAAAAAGCGCTTATCCAACGGGCATGGGTAGATGAATTCGCCCAGCTTGCCGGCCGCGCAAGCGCGGGCCTTGTCGAGCAGGCGGGGCAAGTGCACGTAGCCACCGAGACGGACGCGAACGCTGCGCGGCGGATGTTGGGTCAGGTCGGGAGCGGAATAGGTGATCATAGGGAGACTTTTAGCGCAAAGGCGCAAAGAAGCAAAGAAGAGGCGGGTTTTAATTCAGAAGCCATGCATCCGGGAAAAGAGCGACGATCGACAACCAGTGATCATTTCTCAATGCACGATTTTTCTGGCTCCTTGGCTTTTGAATCGATCCATCTGCCGCTTCTTCGCGTTCTTTGCGTTAAAAAGCTAAATTCGCAAAACTTCCGCAAGTTTGGTTACGTCGCGGCCGCCGCCCATGGCAAAATCCGGTTTACCGCCGCCTTTGCCGCCGAGCCGGACGCTCAGCTCATTCACGAGCTTGCCGGCTTGGTGGCCGGCTTTGATCGCGGCGGGCGAGCAGAAAGCGACGACCGTGGCTTTGTCGCCCACCGCCGCGCCGAGCACGACAACGCCTTCACCCAACTTGGCGAGAATTTGGGCTCCCAGGCTGCGGAGGGATTCGGGGGTATCGGCGGTGACGACGGACGAAACAAACTTGAGCCCGTCGCGGGTCGCCGCCTGGGCCGCGATCTCGTCGGCGAGCCCGGCGGACGCCTTTTGTTCAAAACCCTTGAGTTTTTTCTCGAGCTCTTTTTGGTGCGAGAGGATTGACTCGATCTTCCTCGCGACGTCCTGCGGACCGACGGAAAGCTGCTCGCTCACGGCCGCGAAGGCGGCTTCGCGGGCCGTGATGAAATCAATCGCGGCCTGGCCGGCGACCGCCTCGATCCGGCGGGTGCCCGCGGCGATGGCGCTTTCCGCCACGATTTTCACCAGGCCGATCTCGCCGGTCGTGGAGACGTGCGTGCCGCCGCAAAGTTCGCGGCTGTAGCCGCCGATATCGACGACGCGGACGAACTTGCCGTATTTGTCGCCGAAGAAGGCGAGGGTGCCCTCGGGTTTCTTGTCGAACTCGGTCTCGTAGGCCTCGACTTTGGCGTTGTCGATCACGCGCTCATTGACGAGCTGCTCGATCTCGAGGAGCTGGGCCCGGGTGACGGTCTCGAAATGCGAGAAATCGAAGCGCAAGCGGTCGGGCGTGTTGAGCGAACCGGCTTGGCGGACATGCGGGCCGAGCACTTTGCGCAAGGCCCAATTCAGCAAGTGAGTCGCCGAGTGATGGCGCGAAATCGCCCGCCGTCGCGAAACTTCGATCTCAAGTTCCGCCTTGTTTCCCGGGAGGAAGGAAGAATCGCCGATCACGAACGCGGAATCCGTCCGATGCAGATAGCGGCCGGAGTTGTCCTTCACGCAATCGCTGATGTGCACGAATTCTCCGTTGATCAAGGCGGTGCCGGCATCGCCGGCCTGTCCGCCCATCTCGGCGTAAAAAGGCGTCTGGTCAAACACGAGAAAGGTGTCGTTGCCGGCCGTCACGACATCGGTGAGCATGGCCGTGGCGTTAGTATGGGCATAGCCGAGAAATTTCGACGGTTTCTGGACGATGACTTCGGAGCCCTTGGTCGCCGCCACCACCACGTCTTTCTTGTGCGCGGCGCGGGCCCGCTCGCGCTGCTGTTCCATCAGGCGGTCGAACTCGGCCCCGTCGACGCTCAAGCCGCTTTCGGCCGCCAGGAGCTGCGTCATGTCGAGCGGAAATCCGTAGGTGTCGTAAAGGGCGAAGGCGAGCGAACCGGGGATTTTCAAACGTTGCCGCAGCTCCTCGAGGTGCTGCCGGGCCAATTCCGGCTGGTCCAATTTGTAGTCGTAAATCTGCGCCGCCTTGTCCAGGCCCAGCCGCAATCCGGTGGCCAGGGTCGAATGATAGACGGCCCTCTCGTCGGGGGCGATCTGGACGGCGATCCGTCCGGCCAAGTCGGAAATATTTTTCCCATAAAAGATCAGCCCACGGTCCAGGGTCCGGCCGAAGCTCTCCTCCTCGCTGCGAATGACGCGGCGGACGACGTCCTGCAGTTGGGTCAGCTCGTGAAAAACGGAGCCGAGCGACTCGACGACCGGGGTGACCAACTGCGTAAAGAAACCCGTTTCCAGATTGAGCTTCTGGCCGTAAAGGATTCCACGACGGAGGATCCGGCGGACGACGTAGTTGCGCCCGTCGTTGCCGGGGAGGATGCTGTCGGCAATGGCGCACGAAACGCAACGCGCGTGGTCGGCGATCACGCGGAAAGCGACGTCAATTTTTTCCTGTTCGCTCAGGCCGTCGCGCTTGGTCGGGACCGTTCCTTGGTAGGTTTTGCCCGAGAGCTCGGCGATTTTCTTGAAGAGCGGGGCGAAGAGGTCGGAATTGTAGTTCGACGGATCCTTGGAAAAATCCTTGAAACCGTTGGTCGTCGCATGGATACCCGCGACGCGTTCGAAGCCCATGCCGGTGTCAACGTGCTTGGCGGCCAGCGGCGAAAAGGTCCCGTCGGCATTGGCGTTGAATTGGATAAAGACGTGGTTCCAGATTTCGATGCAGCGCGGCGAGCCCGCGTTCACCAGCTGGCGGCCGGCGGCTTCATCGTCCTCCGGCAGCAGGTTGAAATGGATCTCCGAACACGGGCCGCAGGGACCGGTGTCGCCCATCATCCAGAAATTGTCCTTTTTGTTGCCGTTCACGATGTGGACGGCGGGATCGAGACCGGCCTCCCTGAAAAGACCGGCCCAGATATCGTAAGCTTCCTGGTCGAAATCGGACGGGTCGCCCTTCGCCGGATCGGGGGAGTAAACCGTGGCAAAAAGGCGCTTCGCCGGAAGGCCCCAGACTTTCGTCAGCAGCTCCCAACCCCAGGTGAGCGACTCGTTTTTAAAGTAGTCCCCGAACGACCAGTTGCCGAGCATCTCGAACAGGGTGTGATGGTAGGTATCGAAGCCCACGTCCTCCAGGTCGTTGTGCTTGCCGCCGGCCCGGATGCACTTCTGGGTGTCGGCTGCGCGGGTGTCCCGGCCGGGTTTTACGCCGGCCCAACGCGACAGGTCGGGCTGCCGGTCGCCGAGAAAAATGGGCACGAACTGGTTCATCCCCGCATTGGTGAAGAGCAGGCCGGGCGAGTCCGGCAGCAGCGACGACGACGGAACGATCGTGTGGCCGTGGCCGGCGAAGAATTGGAGGAATGACTGGCGGATCTCAGCGGAGGTCATGGAAGGCGGGTATTCACCACAGAGGCACGGAGGACACAGAGTTTAGAGCGCGACGCGTTTAATACCGTCGCGGAGAAGAGGAACGTTGAAATTTATAAGCAGGGCAAGCCTGAGGCCGGTGAGACGCAGATAGGGGTCAGGACTTGGGCAGTGTGGATGGGTTCAAAGCGATCGACAGACTTAAGTTCAAGTATCAGCTCCTGATTAATGACAAAATCGAGGCGGCAGGCCGCATCGACAGCCTGACCACAGTAATGGATGGGAAGCGGTTTTTGGCGTTCAAAAGGAATTGCAAGATGGGTGAGTTCAATGGCGAGGCAGGCTTCATAGGCCGACTCTAATAAGCCGGGACCGAGGTGCTTGTGAACCGCAAGGGAAGCTCCAATTACCCTTCCCGTTAAGTCTTCATTCTCATCCGACATCTTTGTGTTCTCCGTGCCTTTGTGGTCAATCTCGTCACAGATGGGCAATGACGGCGTCGGCCATGGCCTGGGTGCCGACGGATTTTCCGCCAAAGGCGATATCGCCGGTGCGGGTGCCGCCCGTCACGGCTTTTTTCACGGCGGTTTCGATCCGGCGGGCCGTTTGATCGAGGCCGAAACTGAAGCGGAGCATCAGCGCGACGGAGAGGATCTGGGCGCAAGGATTGGCGATGCCCTTCCCGGCGATGTCGGGCGCCGTGCCGCCGGCGGGTTCATAGAGGCCGAAAGGCAAGCCGAGGGAATTCTTGCCGGCGCCGAGCGAGGCCGACGACAGCATGCCGAGCGAGCCGCAGATCACGGCCATTTCGTCGGAGAGAATGTCGCCAAACATATTTTCAGTCACAAACACGTCGAACTGGTTGGGGTCGCGCGCGAGTTGCATCGCCGCGTTGTCCACATACATATGGGTAAGCTCGATTTCGGGCGCGTGCTTGGCCACGTAGTCGGTGACCGTCCGGCGCCAGAGGACGGACGTCTCGAGAACATTAGCCTTGTCGA
>JBEKQH010000038.1:0-9127 GCA_049519915.1 Opitutaceae bacterium | reverse complement strand
ATTTGCGGGGTGAGGGCACCCCGCCCACAACGGGCCCAATTCGGGCGCCCTGTTCATTGGATTGTTCCGGGTAACCCCGACAGTCGGGGTTGCTTAGGGTCTTAGCATGACCTGAGTGTTTCGTGGAAATAAATATCATAAGATTATTATAATCAACGCATGAAATATAATTACTTAGCTAATTATTGCAATTGATATGTTTTCAGTTCTTACAGTTGGCTCGCTTTCTTTTTCACCCGCTTTCGAACTCAAAATGAAGGACAACGCATGAAGACTTTAATCTATGAAATCATTGCCGCCGCGGGAGCCATTGATGCCGCAGGCGTAAAGGTGCTAAAGCCATTTGGCCTCACGCCGATGACTTTCAACATTTTGAACGTCTTGAGCGACGGAGCTCTTTCTCAGCGTGAAATCAGCGACCAGATTATCGTCGCCGCTTCGAGCATAACTTTTCAGGTGAAACAGCTGAAGAAGAAAGGTCTTATCCAGCGCAAGCGATCCGACGCACGGACTTGGCGGGTTTTTCTTACTCCGGTCGGCGCCGAGACTCGGCGTCGGGCGGAGCAACAAATGGACAAAGTTATGGGGCGGATTCGCATCGAACCGGGCTCGGTGGCGAACGCCCAAGCCACGTTGAAGACCCTCCGCGACCAGTTGCCGCACCTCATCCAAGAAAAGGACGCGTCATGAACCCAGGAGCATGGTTCTTTGCGTTCTTCGTGTAGAAAAGATCGATAATTTGAACCATTACCCTCGGCCGCGGAGAGGAATACCGGCCGCGCGCGCGAGCTCGCGATGGATGCGGGTGACGCGCTCGACCTGGCCCTTGGCCGGATAACGCTCGTAAAATCCTTCGTTGCGGAAATCGCGGGCTTTTTCAGTCCACGGCGCCAGGCGTCCCTGCCAACGTTCGACCCGGTTCTCCGCCGGCTCGGCGTCTTGCCGGGCAAGATCGGCGCACACCCGCAGGAGGGCCTTCAACGTGACCGGTTTCGTGACCATAAAGGCGGCGTTGCCCCAGGTTTCGCCCCACGCCTGCGCGGCCGCTTTCAGAAAATCCCGCACGACGCCGTAGTAGCGCGCGGCGTTTCGTTTGTCCGGCCCGTCGGTTTCGATTTGTTTCCACGCTTGCTTCACCCACCGATGGATTTCGTTGAAGAGCTCGGCTTGCAGGATCCATTTTTCCTGTCGGCTCCGGCCACCCAGGCGGTTGATCCGATAGCGCAACGGGCTGTCCGCTTCGCGATAGAGCATTTCCGCGATGTAGGCGGCGAACCGGCGATCCGGCTCGGCCCAGGACACGCGTTCATAGAGATCGATCAGATGGCTCTTGTTGATGCGGGTGGGCGTGGAGTTGATGATGACGAACATTTCCGTGGCAAAATCGTCGCTGCGGCCGTCGAAAATCACACAGGGAACCTGGATGTTCCTCGCTTCATCCGGGTGCGTGCGCCGATAAAATTCCAGCGCGGCCAGCCGGTGCTGCCCGTCGATGATCAGGAATTTTTCTTCCGGTTCCTGCAACCGGCCGACACCGCTGCCGTCCGTCCAGGCTTCAAAACGCAAGGTTTGCGGCGTGAACAGCAGGACCGTGCCGGGAATGGGCGGCTGCGTGGTGGCGGTCTCGTAGAAATTTCGGATCGCGGCCACCTTGGCGCGCGACAGCTCGCGCTGGAAAGCGCGGTCGCTGCGCTCGATCCGGGCGATAAACTGGCCGACGTCGTCGGCCGCGGGCATGTCCTCCGCTTTGATGCCGCCTCCGTCTTCGTCGTAAAAGCGGCTGATAAACCTGACCTTGCCGAGAAGATTTTCCGAGGCGAAGGACGCGAAGTAAAACACCGCGTCTTTTTGGCGAACTTGAGTGGCGATCATGATGGAATTCAGCCTGAGCCCTTGGTGGGCCGAGCGCTTGCTGTAAGCACAGCGCATACCGACACGGGCGGCGCGAAGCAGTTCGCCGAAGCGCCTCAAATTCCGATCCAGGCAATTTTATTTGCGAAGGCGCGCGAAAGAACGCTCGGCTTCGGCTGGCTGGCAGATTTTTTGGCGTTTGGGATTTCCGCCCGGCCATGGGCTCACCGCGCCGGTCGCCGGGCCAGCACTTGCACCACGGCGCCGCGTCCCGTGTGACCCGTGCCCTCGACCACATCGCGCTCACATTCGCGGGCGACGACGAATTCGAGTCCGGCGAGCTCCGAACGGAGTCCGGCCAGGGTCATGCAACGTTCGGCGTCCTTGGGTCCGCCGGTGCCGAAAGCGAGCTGCGCCGGCGTATAGGCTTCGAGAATCAGGACTCCACCCGGTCTCAACCCGGCGGCCACCTGGGCGTGAACGGCGCGGCGGAGAGCCGGGGGAAGATGCGCGAAAACGGAAACGATGCCCGACCAGACGCCGGGTGAAATCGTATAGTTCGCGAGGTCGGCCACGACGGTTGTCAGGGGCACGCCCCGATCGGCGGCCAGACGGACGGCCTTGGTCAACCCGACGCCGGATTGATCGACGGCCGTAACCGCGTGGCCGAGTTGGGCGATATGCACGGCGTTGCGACCTTCGCCCTCGGCCAGGCAGAGAACGGGGCCGGCGGGAATCTCTTTGCCCATGACCGCCACAAAAGTGTTTGGCTCCAGCCCAAAGACGTAATCGGCGACGGCGAAACGCTGGTCCCACGGGCTCGAACTTAGGGGCTTAGGCATGCCCATCGCCATACGACAATCGGTCGCCGCGGTCAAACGGGGGCAAAGGCCAGGCTGAACCTGGGTATCAAGCGGTTTCAACCATGGGCCGCCCGCGGCGATCCTCGACCCAACGCACGCAAAACTGCACCAGCTGAGTGGCGTTTCCGATGTTGAGCTTGCGTTTGATATGCGCGCGGTGGGTTTCGATTGTCTTGATGCTAAGATGGAGCTTCGTCGCAATCTCGCGCGTGGGTATGCCGTGGCCGATCAGGTTGACGACCTCGAGTTCGCGGTCGCTCAAATTGTCCACGGGCGAAGTCGATTCTCCGGATTTTCCGGTCGTAAGCTGGTTCAACATCTGCCCGGCGACATTCTCGCTGACATAAAGCTGGCCTTTGCTGATGCGCCGGATGGCCTCGACGATCTTTTCGGCCAGGTCGCTCTTCATCAAGTAGGCCCGGGCTCCGGCCTTTAACGCCCGGATGGCATAGATCGACTCATCGTGCATCGAGATGACGAGCACCTGAATCCCGGCGTCGAAGGCCTTGACGTTCTTGATCAGTTCCAAGCCCGAATTTCCCTTTAAGGAAATGTCCGCAATAACAAGATCGGGCCGCAGCTCCCTGATTTCGGCCGTCGCCTTGGTTGCATCGCCCGCCTGGCCGCAGACCTGCAGGTCGGTTTCGGCCTCAATCAGCGCGGTCAAGCCGCGCCGGATCAGGGCATGGTCGTCGACAATGTAGATTCTTGTCTTCACGACGGAGCCGTTGCTCCGGGCGGGGAAGGGCGGACTGGCGTCAGCGGATATTTCAACTCAATCACGGCTCCGGCCGGCGGTCGGTTTCCAAATTTGAGACGGCCGCCGAGGATTCGAGCCCGGTATCGCATCACTTGCAGGCCCATCCCGTCCGGGCGGCCGGTGCCGGGCGGGAATCCTTTGCCATTGTCTTCCACCCGGACGACTCCCTTTCCGGGCTGGCATTCAACCACGACGTTGAACTCGGTGGCCCCGCCGTGGCGGATGCCATTGCCCACGGCCTCTTGAACAATGCGGTAAACGTGGATGATCTGCTCGGGTGAGTGACGCGCCAGGCGGCGAGGAAGGTCCAGGGCGACCGCCACGCCAAAACGGCTCTTCATCTGCCGGGCAAGCTCATCCAGCGCGTTTCGCAGGGAGACGTGAGCCAACCGGGCGGGGAAAAGCCCGTGGGCCATCGAGCGGGTGCGCTTCATGGCCTCGGTCACATCGGCATTGAGTTCGGCGAACTCGCGGTGCAATTCGGGCGCTTTTTCCGACAACCGGCCGGCGAGCCCTTCCATCATGCAGCTGAGGCCGGCGAGCACCTGGCAGACGTCGTCGTGCAGCTCATGCCCGATGCGATTCCGCTCGTGCTCGCGGGCCAGCAGGCATTCGCGCTCCAAGCGTTTTTGCTCGGGTATGGCCATGATCAAACCGGATAGCCTGATCCGGCCGCCGGATTCGACCGAACGTCGCAAGAGCCAATGCCGAACCCACACGGGTTCACCCGCGGGACGGGCGATCCGATAATCGATCGAACGGCCCGCGAGATCGGATTCGTCCAGAGCAAAGAACGCTTTCACCTCGGAGCGGTCGAGGGGGCATACTTCGTTAAGCCATTTTACACCCGGTCGCCGCAAAGAACTGTCGAAAAGCGAAGAAGGCGCCTCGCCTTGGCCCGGATCGATCGAAATCAATTCGAAGGTGTCGGCCCAGGCGTTCCAGAGAGCGGCCTGCAATAAGGGCAAAATCGACCTCAATCCATCGCCATAGGCCTCGTTTGGGGTCTCACGACGCCCCGTTACGCGGTTTTCCAGTGGCCACGACAAAGGCGCAACCTGATCTGCGCATGGGCTAAGGTCGAGTGAAGGCATGGACTGAGGTGTTTTCGTCAATGCACAGGCTATGCCTGCGCCGCCCGCTTTCGCGCGGCTCGGGCCGGATTCCGTTGTCGCTGGGAAAGTGGATCTTTCGTCAAGCACTTGGGCTGGTGAGAAAAGCAAATTGCCGGCCGACGCCAGCCGGATCGTTTCTCCGGGCGCTTTTAATGAAATTTTCGACAACGGCACAAAGCGCGGATTGAGCGGTTCGGCCCGCTTTTTCTTCTGCAATTGAATTGCCAACAACCAAGGCCCGGCCTCGCTTTATTGTAAAATGGGCCGACCGATTCCGAATTAATTATTTTATATAAAAGGTTTAAGGTCTTTTACAGAAATAAGAATGTTATATTTATGCATTATACAATCTTGTCCTGGGTTTTCGCAAAACACCCTAGGCTTATAGTCACTCGTTTCGGACAAAATTGTCCGAAAAACCGGATGGTTATTTTTTTGTAAAACCGGAAGGACTTTGGCCCGACCTTCGCGCTCGATTATCTGTCGCCTTATTGTAATTCGAAGATCCTGAGCCACCCAATGAACTGCTTCTCGCGGCGGCGCGGAGACGCTCTCAGCGCGTTGAGGTCAACGCGCTCCACCCAAGACAACCGAAATCCACGGCGCCGCTCTTGTCCCCTGCCACCTGCCACCTGTCACCTGTCATCTCTCTCTAGTAGGCCGACCGCGGCGGGAACACCACTTGGCCGACGGTTCGCACGAGAATCTGCAAATCGAGCGAAAAGGTCCAGCGGCGGATATAGATCATATCATAGCCGATGCGCTTGTGCAGAAGCGACGGTTCGGAGATCTCGCCGCGGAATCCCCGGGTCTGGGCCAGCCCGGTGATTCCGGGCTTCACAAAGTGCCGGGTGTAATACGTGTTCACGATCTTGGCGAACTGCTCGTCGTGTTCCAGCAGATGCGGGCGGGGTCCGCTCACGCTCATGTCGCCCATCAGCACATTCAAAAACTGGGGGAATTCGTCCAGGCTGGTGCGGCGGAGAAAGCGGCCAAAGGGATAGATTCGGCTGTCGTTGGCCTGCGCCTGCCGGGTGAGGGTGGCGCCGCTTTCGGCGACGTGCATGGTCCGATATTTATAGATGAGAAACTTCCTGCGGTTCAGGCCGGACCGAAATTGGCGGTGGATGACCGGCCCGCGCGACTGCCGCCGCTGCATGACCCAGACGACCAGCGTAAGGGTCGGCAGGACGAAGAGCACCACGGGGAGCGAAACAGCGATGTCGAGCAGCCGTTTCAGCAGCCGGTTCACCGGATTTTCCAGCGGCTCGTTGGCCTGCGTGACAAACGTGAACTGACCCTCGTGCTCGACGCTGACGGCTTGGGTGGGAAAATACTTTTGCACATGGGCAAAGAATCGCACGCGGCAGGCCGTCTCTTCGGCGCACTGCGCGATCGCCCGGCCCTCCTCCGGGGCAAAACTGTGCTGGGAAACAACCACCTGCAAAACGTCGTGCTCCAGCAGAACGCGGCGCAAGTCGCGCAGCACGCCCAGCCTAGGCAGCGAGATCGGCCCAGCGGCCGCGGCTTCGCCGTCGCCGACCCATCCGATGATCGCAATGCCCAGATGCGCCCGGGTGGCCAGCATGTCGTGCAGCTGCATGACTTCGCCCGGTGCGGCGACCAACACGGTCCGCATGAGCGATTTCCGGAAGAAGAGCCGGGCGATGATCTTGGGATAGTAGACGTTCGCCACCGTCAGCACCACCGCCATGAGCAAGATATAGCCGAAGAGGAACTTGCGGGACACCTCGCCGTCCTTGATCACGAACGCGAGGGTGAAAAGCACGGCGATAAAGCGGAAGAGCTGATGCCGGGAATGGCGGCTGGATTCGATCAGGCCCATATCGCCGAGCCGATGGCCAACGCCCTCCATACCCTGGTACATCCAGAAGCACGCGACGACAACGCCGAGAAAATAGAGTCGGACATTGTGCCCCTGCACCCCGTGAAACCCGGGGCTGATTTTGGCAAAGGCCAGCCAGGCCAGATAGGCTCCGACCGCCGTAACCGTCAAGGCACACCAATGTAGATAGATAACACCTTCCTTTCGATCCTTAAGCATTCATTCGTCTCCCCAGGAGTAGTTCATGCCCGAGTATAACCGCCAACTGTGCCAATCGCGCGACTTTATTGGTCAGTGGAAGACTGGTCTTATAGTAAGGATATACACTTATATACACATAAGGGAAACCCTGATTATAGGATGGTGGACAGGAAGCCTCTTGCCACGGGGAATCACGCACAAAGTATCCGCGGCTGCGTATGTTTTTGCCCATGTCCGACCGCCGTTGTGCGAGACCTTCTCCCGTCAGACCGCTCCTGCGCCGGCGCCGCGGCCGGCGCATTCTGACAGCGGAAACTATTACTTTGGAATGCCTAACAACGGCTTGGGCCAATCGTTGGCAAGACCGGTGGGCGCCGCTTTTTAAGCGAAGGTTTTCCCGATTTGGCACGCGAAACGCTAAACTCCGCGCCAGCCATGAAAACGATCGTCCCCTTCGGGTCCCGTCCGCCCGGGTTGCCCCGCTTCCGCCGCGGGTCGGCTCGCCAAAATTTTTTTAGATAAACCGCGAAAAATTCCGCCCCGGGATTCACCGATAATATTATAACTGGATTAACCAAAAGCCGTCCGCCGAACTGCCTCGGATTTGGCTGGCAGTAGATATGAAACCGACTGGCCGACTCAAAATCCTTCATGCCGACACGGATGACTTGGAAAATCCCCTGCGGGGGGGCCAGCCTGTCCGCACCTTCGCGGTGAATGCCCGCTTGGCGCCGCGGCACGACGTCACCGTCCTGACGTCCGTCTATAAGAACTGCCGGAGACGGCTGGACCGAAACGGCGTGCGCTACCGGCGGTTGGGCTTTCGTTTGCCGGCCGTCGGCTTATCGCCCCACCTCTCGTTCTTGGCGGCGCTGGGGCCCGCCGTGGCGCGAACGCCCCACGATCTGGTGGTGGAGGAATTTACGCCGCCCATCGGATTTTGCGGCCTGCCGTGGTGGACCCGGGCACCGGTCATCCTAAACGTGCAGTGGAATTTTTTCGAACAATGGGAGAGGCGCTACCATCTTCCCTTTCGCCGCTGGATGAGACGCTTGGCCCGGACCGGCCGCTACCGCTACGTGATGGTCCAGTCGAACGCGATGGGCGGCGAGATGCAATTGCTCCTGCCCGGCGCGACCATCCGGCGCATTCCCTCCGGCATCGACGATTCGGCCTTTGTCGAGGGGACCGGCGCAGGCGACTATGTCTTGTTTCTGGGCCGGCTGGATATCGAGCACAAGGGCCTCGATCTGCTGATCAAGGCCTGGCGAAGCGTGTGCGGGCCGGCGAAAGTGCCGCTTGTCATCGCCGGCGACGGTCCGGCCCGGACGGAGCTTGAGGCGACCATTGCCCGCGAAAAATTAGATGGCCTGGTCCGGCTGGTCGGGCGGGTCGAAGGCGCGGCCAAAGCGGACACGCTTCGGCGTTGCCGGCTTTTCGTCATGCCGTCGCGTTACGAGACCTTCGGCATTGCGGCCTTGGAAGCGATGGCGGCCGGCAAGCCGGTGGTTTGCTTTAATATCGACCATCTCAACGAACTGGCTGCGCCGCCTTGGGCGGAAAACGTCGCAAAATTCGACAGCGAGGCGCTGGGACGGGCCGTCACCCGGCTTTGGCACGATCCGGAACGTTGCCAGGCGATGGGCGAGGGGGCCCGCCGCCGCGCCGGGGACTTTCGCTGGGACGAGATCGCCCGCCAACAGGAAGATTTCTACCTCGAGATCCTTGCCTCCACCACCACCCGTGAAACCGCTGAAAATCGCCGTCTACTACCCCTGGGTGTATCTTAAAGGGGGCATCGAACGGTCGCTGGTGGCGCTGATTTCGCGGAGCCGCCACGATTGGACGATCTTCACCAGCCACTACGACCCGGCCAACACATTTCCGGAATTCGCCGGCTTCAAACTCGTGCAGGTCGGCGCGGTCAGCGTGCGGCGCGACATGGGCGCGGTGTTCAAGGCGGCGCTCAACATGGTCGGGGCGCGATTGCCGCTCGACGGGTTCGACGGGTATGCGGTCTGGTGCGACGGCCTGGGCCCCCTCACGATGTTTCGCAACGCCCGTCTTCCGACGTTCTGCATTTGTTCGACGCCGCTGCGGGCCGCTTACGATCCCGCCTATGTGCAGGACGCGCTGGGCAAACGGCGGTTGCCGGCCCGGCTGGCCTACCGCGTGTTCAAGCGCGCGTTCCAATTCGTGGACCGCCGGGCTTGGCGCCGTTTCGACGGGGTGGTGGCCACGAGCCTCGAAGTCAAGGAACGCATCGTGCGCAACCGGCTCTACCCGGACGACGGGCGGATGGTGCTCCATCATCCCGGCATCGATGTCGCGGACGCGCCGGAAAACGTCAGCTACGAGCCGTTTTTGCTCGTGCCGGGACGGATCTCGTGGACAAAAAATATCGAACTCGCGGTCGACGCCTTCCGGCGCGCGGATCTGCCGCCCCCGTGGCGCCTGGTCGTGGCCGGTTTTGTCGACCAAAAGAGCCGGC
>JBEKQH010000037.1:0-9210 GCA_049519915.1 Opitutaceae bacterium | reverse complement strand
CTCGTGCATGGCGGCGTGCCGCTCGGGCCGTTCGAAAACGAGCTGCGCACCGCCCTCGGCCCGACGGTGAATTTCCACGAGGTCTATCCGGCATCGGAAGGCTTTATCGCCGCGCAGGACGCCGACAGCGCCGCCGGCATGCGCCTGCTTGCCGACGCCGGACTTTTCTTCGAGTTCCTGCCCCTCAATGAATTCGATGAAAACCGCCTGACTATTCTCGGCCTGCACGCCGTGCCTCTGGAAGGGGTCAAAACCGGCGTGGACTACGTGCTGCTGCTCACCACGCCCGCCGGTTTATGCCGCTACGTGGTCGGCGACGTCGTGCGATTTATTTCCACTGAACCGCCGCGGCTCATCTACGTCGGCCGGACCAAGCTTCAACTCAGCGCATTTGGCGAACATGTCATCGAAAAGGAACTGACCGACGCTCTGCTCGCCGTCTGCAAACACCACGGATGGACCATCATCAACTTCCACGTTGCGCCGATTTTCGTCAACGCCGCCACCGGCCGGAAACGCGGCCAGCATGAATGGTGGATCGAGCTCAAAGCGCCCACCATCGAAACGCCGACCGGCCCGGTCATCGCACCTGAACTCGACGCGGAGCTGCAGCGCCTGAACGAGGATTATGAGGCCAAACGCAAGGGCGGCGGTCTTGAGCCTCCCGTCGTGCGCCTCGTGATGCCGGGTGTTTTCGAACAATGGATGCGGGCGGCCGGCAAGTGGGGCGGCCAAAGTAAGATGCCCCGCTGCCGCAGCGACCGCGCGGTCGCCGACCAGCTCGCGGAAACAACCCGCTTTCATACAGATAGCTGATCGCGAGGCGACCGCGCCCGACCTCAAAATTATCCTCATCGGCTGGCATGGCCCGTGCTATATTCATGGGCAAAGTTCCCTGCCTTGGCAGGGTCTTGGGGTAACATGGAATCCGGTCAAAAACCGGGAAAAGAAATACACTGGGGGGCTGGCGTTAGGGGTTTCGCCAGCCCCCCTCTTTTTTTGAAAATAGCGCCCCTTTTTGGTTCAGGTGGGAGGGGCGGATAGTTGGTCATCCGGCGACGAAGTCGCTCTGCCCTTACCAACGACTAACTCCCAACTACTTACTGCTGCCTGTCAGTTCAAATACTGCAGCAACACCTTCTCGTAGTCGGCGGTCGCCATCGCGCCGACCTTCTTGTCGCGAATCTTGCCGGCACGATCGATGATAAAAGTGGTGGGAATCCCTTCCACACCGCCAAAGGCCTGGATGATCTTATCATCGGCCATCACGATCGGATAGTTTACGTGAAAATCGGCCATAAACTTCTTCACGACATCCGGGCCATCCTGGTCCACCGATACGCCGATGATGACCAAGCCCTGGTCCTTGTATTTGTCCTGCAACTTCACGTAGCCGGGAATCTCCGACCGGCACGGAGGACACCAAGTGGCCCAAAAATCCAGCACGATTACTTTGCCTTTAAACTGGGAAAAGCTCACTGGCTTTCCGCTCGCATCGTTTAGCGTCCACTCCGGCGCCGGCACGGGCGGCGCAACCGGTTCGGCGCGAGCCGAACGAGGGATAACGCCAAGGACAACAGCGCAGGAAACGGCCAAAAGGCAAAAAAAGGCAGGTGTTTTCATAAGAGGGGGCTTACCGATCATCAGAGCCGCCGACATAATGAATTATTCCGTCATTGGCAAACGCCCAGAGCCTTTGGCCTATCTCGCCGAAGCGGCTTCAGCGAAGGCGGATCATTGCCATTGGCAATTCAATGTTCGGATCTGAAATTTCAAATGCGCGCGGCGACCAAATCGCTCTCGCGCCGCCGCGCCGGCCACAAATCGGGCGCGGACAACGCGGCCAGGCCGAGGAACCCCGTGGTCTTTACGAGCAGGATCGCCGCAATATAGGTTTTATCCATGGCGCTGAAATACACCGCCCCAAAAAGCATGCTCAGCCCAAGCCCGACTTCGACCACGGTGATCGTCGTGAAGAGCGTGCGGCTGCGCAACGGCTTGACCAACCCGCTGGCGGACGCGGCGCTCCCGCCTTTCGGCGTGCGCACGAACTCGCCGCCTTTGGTCAATAGTCCTTCGAGCGCGGCCAGGCCGCAGGTCACGCTCATGGCCAACCCGAACGCCAGGACAAAAGGCGCGCCCAGCAGCCAGGCACAACCTTTCAACCAACGCCGTTCGCGAAAGTATTGCCCGGTGACGTAGATCGTAACGGTCGAACCGCCGGCGGCCACGATGGAGAGCGGATTGATCCAAAGCCATAGGCCGCCCGGACGCGCCCCAATCAGATAGAGACACGGCACAAATAAGATCGAAAACATCACCAGCAGCGGATGCACCAGGCCGGTCAGCAGATGGTTAAACGCCTCACGTTTAACGCGCGCCGGATGGTCGCTCGCCAGCACCGTGCGCAGAAGCTTGCGCGCCACCTGGATGCCGCCTTTCGTCCAGCGGCGTTGCTGCGATTTGAAGGCGGTCAGGTTTTCCGGCAACTCCGAGGGCACGGTGTAGCGGTCGAGATAGACGAACGTCCAGCCGCGAAGCTGCGCCCGGTAGCTCGCATCGAGATCTTCTGTCACCGTATCCGCACACCAGCCGCCGGCGTCCTCCAGCGCGCTGCGGCGCCAGATTCCGGCGGTGCCGTTGAAGTTGAGAAACAAGCGGCCTGAGCAGCGCGCCGCCTGCTCCACCACAAAATGCGCATCGAGAAAAATTCCCTGGAAACGGGTGAGCAGGCTCTTCTCGCGGTTGACGAATTCCCACCGCGCCTGCACGACACCCACGAGCGGATCGCTGAAATAGGGCATGAGCGTTTCCAAAAAATCCGGTTCAGGTCGGAAGTCGGCGTCGAACACCGCAAAAAACTGCGCCTGGCTCTGCGCCATGCCCCAGGCAAGCGCTCCGGCTTTGTAGCCCTCCCGGTTGCGACGGCGCAGATGCGTGCAACGCGCCGCCTGCGCCGGGTGGGTTTGCAGCCAGCGCTCGATGACTTCGGTCGTTTCGTCCGTCGAGTCGTCGAGAATTTGCAGCTCGAGCCGATCGGTCGGCCAGCGCAGGGTCGTAACCTTTTCCAGCAGGGACTCCACCACCAGCGGTTCGTTGAACAACGGACATTGCACGCAGATGCGCGGCGTCGGCCCGGACCAAGACGATGGTTGAAGCGGCGGCCGCCGGCAGTGTCGATAATAGAGCCAAAGGATCTTCAAACGATGCAGGGCGAAAAACGCCAGCCCAGCCAAGGTCAGCGAATAAATAGCAAGCAGTCCGTCCGTCATCCCCCAGCCAAGAGGCGAGGTTGTCATCGGGGTCAATGCCGCATATTGCATAATGCATTAGACCGTCAAAGCGTCCAACGTTCCGCGGCGGAACAAGTTTCAGGGAACAGGGAGCAAGTGACAAGATTCGGCCAGCTTGCGCTGGGTTTAGGGCGTGTTTTTGAAATAAAGCGACACACGTTTTATTTCAAAAACACGCCCTAAGGTTCCCTGTTCAAGGTCGAAGGTTTGTGATCTCAGCATTTGCGAAAGGTGGAGCGCAGCACCGCTTCGCATCTGAGATCTCAGGTTTGCAGCCGCACGCCGCGCCAAGCTACCCGCTACTCGCAACTTGTTCGGACTTCAACGGTCGCGGCCGAAGGCTGCGCAGGTCCTTCAGCCGTTCAGTCCTGGCGGGAGCTGCGCTCCCGCCTCAGGCGTCGCACACGGCGGCCAGATCCAGGCCGAGCGTGTCGATGAACTTTTTCATCGCCGGCGTAAGCACGCGGCCTTTGCGGTAAAGGATGGCCAGCGGACGGGTAAATTCCTTCCCTTTGAAATGCAGCACCGCGAGCGTGCCTTGTTTCGCCTCCTGCTGCACGGTGGCTTGCGGCACGATGGCAACGCCATGGTCGATCTCGACCGCCCGTTTTACCGTCTCGATATTGTCGAATTCCATCACCGGCTGAATTTCGAGCTTATGCTCGCGAAAGATCTGGTCGACCGCCTTGCGCGTCGGGATGTCGGGGTCGAACCCGATGAATTTTTGCCCGATGAGCTGCTTGATATCGACTTCGCCGTTCTTGACCAGGGAATGGCTCGGATGCGCAATCAGCACCAGCCGGTCGTTATGGAACGGAATCATTTCGATCTGACGCACCTTCACCGGAAACGCCACCAGGCCAAAGTCGACCGAGTTGTGCAGAATGTCTTCATAGACAAGATTCGAACGGCGGTATTCGACGCGCACGTTGACGGAGGGGTAATCGTGCAGAAATTTCTTTATATAGGGCGGCAGCTCATGCAGGCCGATCGAGTAAATAGTCGAGAGGCGGATCGTGCCGCTGATGATTTTCTTCATTTCCTGCAACTCGCTGGTCAGCCGGTCAAACTGGAGCAGGATCTCCTTCGCGGCGTCGTAAAGTCGCTGCCCTTCGCGCGTGAGTTGAAATTGTTTTTGGCTGCGATCGATCAAGAGCGTTTTCAAGTGTCGTTCGATCGCGCGCGCCTGCTGGCTCACCGCAGATTGCGTGATACCATTTAACTTGGCGGCTTTCGAGAAGCTCTTCGTCTCGACGAGGTCGGCGAAAATCTTGAAATTCTCAATTTGCATACTGTGCAGAATAAAGATTTCTAATTGCTGTGCAATTTTTTAAGTAGATTAAATGTTTCTTTCATACGATGCATTCGCCGACCGTGCCGGTGCCGTTTTGGCACAAATTGCCGACGCCTGCCGTGCCTCCGGCCGCGACCCGCGCGAGGTCAGCCTGCTCGCGGTGACCAAGACCCAGCCGCCCGCCGCCGCCGATTATGCCGCGCGCTACGGATTGCAGGCCATTGGCGAAAATCGCGTGCAGGAAGCCGTTGAAAAGAAAAGCCTCGTCACGGAATCGATCGCGTGGGAGCTCATCGGACACTTGCAGTCCAACAAGGCCCGGCTCGCCGCCCAGCACTTCGACCGAGTGCAGAGTGTGGATAGCGAAAAGTTGCTCGATTTGCTCGATCGGGCTGCCGCCGAGCTGGGCCGAATTCTGCCGGTCCTCCTTGAAATCAACGCCGGCATCGATCCGGCCAAATTTGGCGCCACCCCCGCCGCCGCTCCGCGTCTGCTCGAAACCGCGCTCGCGAAAAAAAGCCTCCGGGTGGACGGCCTCATGACCGTCGCGCCGTTCAGCGAGGACCCCGCGGTCGCCCGCCGCACGTTCGCCGCGTTGCGCACCCTGCGCGACGGCCTCGCGCAGAAATTTTCCGCGCCCCTGCCGGTGCTGTCGATGGGGATGAGCGGCGATCTCGCCGCCGCCGTCGCCGAAGGCAGCACGCTCGTGCGCGTCGGCACCGCGCTTTTTGGCGCGCGGGCGTGAACGCAAGTCCCTTGCGCCGCAAACCGGCGGGTCGGCGGGCGCAAGAAAATTCCGCGCTCACGAAAATTTCCCGACTCCCGGCTCTTTCCTGGTTGCGTGCGCCACGAAACTTTTTTCCCATAGTCCACGTGGAAACGGAAAGGCTCAGCGTCGAATTGAAAGATGCGTTTCTGGGCTTGCTCGACGATACCAGCAGCTCTGTGCGCCGCGCGTTGCTTCTCCACTTCACCCAGCACAGCCCGGCCTCTTTTCATTTTCTTAAGGAAGTCGCCCAGGGGTCCAACCGCGTCCTCGCCTGGCACGCCAAATGGTTTATCGATGAGCTGAAGTTTTCCGACCCCGTCGCCGAATTCAAGGGCTTCATCCGCTCGCTCAGTTACGAGCTCGAAACCGGCGCGCTTCTGCTCAGCCGCACCGTCACGCCCGATCTCGACATCGGCGCTTGCTGCACGGCGCTGGACGACATGGCCGCGCGCTGCCGCGAACTGATCATCGAACCGGCGACCACCCGCGAAAAATGCCGCGTTATCAACCGTGTGCTCTTCGCCGAGTACGGGTTCCATGGCAACGTCGAGCATTACACCGACCCGTTGAACAATTTTCTCGACCAGGTGCTGGCGCGCCGCAAAGGAATCCCGTCTTCCCTCAGCCTCGTCTACCTGCTCGTCGCGCAGCGACTCGGCCTCACGCTCGAGCCTGTCGCCCTGCCCGGCCATTTTGTCGTCGGCTGTTACCTCGAGGACAAGCCTTTCTTCATCGATTCGTTCGACAAGGGTGTGTTTCGCTCAACCGAAGAGCTCTTCGCCTTTCTGCGCAGCAAGAACCTTGTGCCGAAAACCATCGATCTCGCGCCCACGCCCGTCCGCGAAGTGCTCTACGGCGCCTGCCGCAATCTCGTCAGCCACTATACGTCGGCCGGCGACCGCGCGCATGCGCGGCTCTTCCGCGAATTTGTCGAGGAGTTTGAATCAACCTACGAGCGGCACGCTCAGCCATAGCGCTGCGGCCCTCGGCCGCGAACACTGAACTCCGAACGCCGAAGGATCGGAGATTGTTTGGTGGAGCGCTGCGTCCCGACGCGCTTAAATGAAAAATTCGAAATAAACGCGTCGAGACGCCGCGTTCCACCTCTCAAAGCTGAAGTTTTGACGTTCAGCCTTCAGCGTTCGGATCTTCGCCTGTCACTTGCCCCCTGTCACCTGGATCTTGGCTCATTCAGTCCTTCAGCCTTTTCGCGCAGCGGCTAGGCCGCTGCGAATTCTCCCTCGCTCTTGGCGGGTCGGCGCAGATAAAAGATTTGGCACGATGCCCTCGTCCGCCGACACCGTCCAGACGCTCGCCGACCTCGCCCGCTGGCCGCACACCGGCCCGGCCCTCGCCGTCCTCGGGCACCCCATCGCGCATTCCCTTAGCCCGCCGATGCACAACGCCGCGCTTGCGGCTTTGGCGCGCGAGGACCCGCGGTATCTCGATTGGCGTTATTTCCGGTTCGACGTCCCGCCCGCCGACCTGCCGCGCGCGCTCGACCTGCTGCATGAAAAGAAGTTTTGCGGGCTCAACCTCACAGTGCCGCACAAGATTCTCGCCTTCGATCTCGTCGCCGACACCGACGCCGCTGCGCGCCCCATCGGGGCGGTCAACACCCTCGTCTGGAATGAACACGGCTGGCACGGGCACAACACCGACGGTTACGGCCTCGCCGCGGCCGTGCGCGAAAGCCTCGGGCGGGAACTCGCCGGCGCCCATATCGTCCTGCTCGGCGCGGGGGGCGCGGCCCGCGCCGCCGCCGTCGAATGCCTGCGGCAATCTTGCGCCTCGCTCTGGATTGGCAACCGCACGCGCGCCAACCTCGACATCATTTTGGCCGTCCTGGCGCCGCTCGCCGGAAATACGCCGCTCCACGCCTTCACGCTTGACGCTCCACCTCCGAATTTTCCCGCAGGCGCGATTATGATCCAGGCCACCGTTCTCGGATTGCACCCCGGCGACTCACGACCGTTCGATTTGCGCCAACTGCCGCATCCCGCCGGCGTTTATGACATGACCTATACGGCGGCGTCCGCGACCGCATTGGTCGCGCAGGCCCGCGACCTCGGATTGCCGAGCGCCGACGGTCTGGCCATGCTGGTGCATCAAGGCGCGAAATCGCTTGAAGTCTGGACCGGAGCGCCGGCCGCGCAAACGGCGCCGATCATGCGCGCCGCCGCCGAAGCGGCGCGGGCCGGTGCAAAAGCTGAAAAGCTGAAGGGCTGAAAACTGAAAGCCCGCAGCCGCCTGCTAATTATATTCAGCGTTCAAAGTTCTACGGACTTGCGCTCCGCGGCCCCTTTTGCCCTCCATGGCCTCTGTGTTCCAATAGGCCCGCCGCCGGCAATCCGCCTTCGCTAACAGGGCAGGCTCCTGCACATTAGCCGTCGGTTTTCAGCCCTTCAGTCCTTGCGGCGCCGCCACACGCATTTGACTTTCCCTCATACAAATCTCGAAATGGGATTGTGAGCACCACCGCAACCCTGGCTGATTTCGCCGCGTCCCTGCCGTGGTTTTTTCCGGCCGCCACTTTCGTCCTCGGCGCGATGATCGGCAGTTTTCTCAACGTCGTCATCTACCGCGTGCCCGCCGGCCAGTCGATTGTCCGGCCCGGCTCCCATTGCGCCTGCGGCGCCCCCGTTGCCTGGCGCGACAATATCCCGATCCTTTCGTGGCTGCTCTTGCGCGGCCGCGCGCGCTGCTGCGGCCGGCCTTTCAGCATTCGCTATCCGTTCGTTGAGTTGCTGACCGCGATCCTCTTTCTCGAATGTTGGTCGCTTTTCCCACCGGCCAAAGCCGTGTGCGGCATGGTCTTTTTGAGCGTGCTCGTCTGCGCGACCTTCATCGATCTCGATCATTTTGTCATACCTGACCCCTTGACCATCGGCGCGGGCCTCGCCGGCCTGCTCCTTTCAATGCTGGTGCCCGCCTTGCACGGACAGTCGAGCGACTGGTTTGCGGTCGACTGCATACGCTCCGGCTCGATCGCATTGAAAGGCTTGTTGGTCGGCTCCGGTCTCGTGCTCTGGATCGCACTCGTCGCCGAGGCCATGCTGAAAAAGGAAGCCATGGGCTTTGGCGACGTAAAATTTGTCGGCATGATCGGCGCTTTTTGCGGCTGGCAGGGCACGGTCTTTTCCATTTTTGGCGGCGCCTTCGTGGGCCTCGTGTGGTTTGCCCTCGCGTTCGCCTGGCAAAAGCTGTTTCCCGCGCAGAAAACCGCGCTACCGGCCGAGGCGCCCGGCGCCGAGGGCCAGCCCGTCTCGCTTGGCCTTGGCGTGCACGTGCCCTTTGGGCCAATGCTCGCCATTGCGGCCGCGCTCTATTTTCTCTGGCTACATCCGTGGGTGGACGCGTATTTTGCGGCGCTCAACGGATTAGTTTGAACCGAAGATCGGAGTTTGTTCGCGGAGGCCCTATCGCGTTCGGACCGCCTCCTGTCACTTGTTACCTGTCACCTGAAACTTGCTCGGTTCAGCGCTTCATTTTTTAAAGTCCTGGCGCGAGCCACTGCGCGCTTAGGCCAAACGCACCGTCGGTGCACCTCCCGACGCGAGACTGAAACCGGGGCATTGATCGAGACCCAGCAACGTCAACAGCGCCAGTCCCACAAAGCCTTCGCCGTCCGCCGCCACTGAGCGCAGTTCACCCATCTTTTTCGGGCCATGAAACAACGGGGCCGGCATAGCAGGTGGCGCGCCCGGGCCGGTCACGCGCATCAATCGCCGACGCACTTTCCCCATCGATTTCAGTCGCGCCATCACCTCTTGGCCAAGATAACAGCCTTTTGTGTAAGATATTGCGTCGATTTCTAGACCGCCTTCGTTCGGCAGGTCATCGGGCCCGATATC
>JBEKQH010000036.1:0-9229 GCA_049519915.1 Opitutaceae bacterium | reverse complement strand
GTCGCCGGAGCCGAGGCCCATGGTGCGGCCGATTTGACGGCCATCGGCCAGCATTTGTGCGTGGGTAAAGGGCAGCGCGCGCGGTGCGCCGGTGCTGCCGCTGGTGATTTTGAGCAGCCCGGTTGCGCGACGTGGTCTCCGGCGCGGGGCGGCGATTTTATCGAGGCGTCCGCCGGACCACAGCCAGGCGGCTCCGATCGAACGGGCCAGCTCGCGTTGCGCGACCGGCGGCTCCGACGGGTCGCAGGCGGCCGGCACCGCGCCGGCCTGCAGCAAGCCGAGAAATACTTCGAACCAGCCCGCTCCATTGGGCTGCGCAAAGACGACTCGCTGACCGGCGAGCGGTTCGGTCCGCCCGGCCCGCCAGGCTTCGGCCCGGGTGGCGATCGCGGCGCGCGAAAAAATGGCGGCCGGGGCCGCCTCGATCACGGCGAGGGCCCCAGGCTCGGCCCGCACGAGGCGTTCCCACGTTTTAAGCAGGGTCGTTGGCATGGCGGGGCGGCCGGGTGAGCGGCTCGAGTTCGATCACGATGAGCGCGGTGAGCACGATCAGCGCGACGGTCGTGCCGAGCGCCGATACGACAGGGATGCGGCTGGAGGCGAGCACGCCAAACGACGCAAGGGCGCTCGCGGCCGAAAGCCGGATGGAGGGCGGCGGGACGGCCCGCGGCGCGTCGGCGGAAAAAATCGCATAGTTATGCGCGATGCAAACGCCGAGGAACGCGCCCAGCAGGTGGAACAGGTTGAGCGTCTGGCCGCACAGGCCGAACAGGCCGAGCACAAAAAAACACGACCCGGCCGGGATGAGCGCGATGCGTAAGCCGCTCCGCCAGCCATAGGCCGCGAACACCCCGGCGATGACCAGCGCGAGGCCGGCCAGGCTCAGATGTAGCGCGGAGCTGCGATAGCGCGTGAAGAGACGGTTGAGCGACCGAAGCTGGTTGACGTTCGTGGTGGCGAGGGCCGCGGGTGGCTCGGGGTCGCTGTCGGCATGGCCGGTGACGGTGAGAAACCAGCAAACCGACCGCCCCTGATGCATCAACAAGCCGAGCGGCCCGGAAAGGGGCGCCTCCAGTCGGGCGGCCAGCGAATCATAGTCCGGCCGCGGCCGCGCGCGAAAGTTTTCCCAGGCGGAAAAGAACGGCGCGAACTGGGCGGGATCGTAGCCGGACCGCCGGAGCGCGCCGCGCAATTCGGCGGGGAATCCTTTCAATTGGCTCAGGCTCGCGGGCAGGGCCTGCCAGTCGGCGGACAACGGCAGCGCGAGGCCCGGGCTGGCGGCGGCCGTGCCGGGGAAATTTCTTTCGTGCCAGGCCAGAAAGTTTTCCAGGGCGGCGCGCGCGACCGCGACGGTGGGCCCCTGCGTGATATAAATAGCGTGGTCGTCGGATTCGCCGAAGAGGGCGCGCACGGCGCTGTCGTTTTGGACAAGATTGGGCGCCGGAATTTCCAGTTCGCGGATGTCATCACGCCAGTGCAGGAGCCACGGGCCGGCGAGCGCGACGGCCAGGGCGGCAAAAAGGAGGCGTTTTGGCCACGTCGCCTGGCGCGGGCGCAAAACCCGCAGCTCATGTGCCTCAAGAGGAGGGCCGTCAAACTGCGCGAAGTAGAGCAAAGCGGCGGCGAGTGCGCTGACGAGCCCGGCACCGACGAAGACGCCGAGCTGGCGGATGAGCGGCAGGCCGGAGGCGAGCAGCATGGAGAAACCTGCGACCGTCGTGAAACAACTCGATAACAGCGGACGAAGCAGGCGGCGGAGCTTGTCCGGGTAGGCTTCGTCGGGACGCAGCGGCGGCTGCATGTAGATGTAGTAACCGTAGTCGATCGCAATGCCGGTCAAAAGCGAGCCCACGACAAAAACGAGAATATGCAGACGCTCGAAGGCAAACGTGGCCGCGCACCAGGCGCCGAGCATGGCGAGCAGCACGACTGGCAGAAGATGCAGCAGGCGCCAGGCCCGGCGGAGGAGCAGCGCGGCCACGGTCAGCACCGCGGCGAGCGAGAGAAGGTTGAGCGTGGAGATTTCCGTCCGGATCTTTTTTTCGCTGTCGGCGGCGAAGCGGTTGACGCCTGTCCAGGCGAGCTTCGCGGAGGGCGCGCGCGCGCGCACGGCCTCCAGGGCGGCGTTCAGCGCCGTCACGACCGGCGCCTGCCCCGCGCGACTGAATGGCGAGGCGCGGATTTCAACCCAGACCAGCGCGGCGCCCGGCGCCGAGGGGCCGTCCGCGGCGAGAAATTTTATTTTTTCAATGAATCCCGGCATCAGCAGGAGCGGGTCGGACGGCAACAGGCCTTGGAATGCGGTGCTTTCCGGCCGCGCCAGAAAAGGGTCGAGCGATTGCGCGACTTTTTCCGCAAGCCAGGCCGAGAATTCGTCGGGCGGCCGTCCGGTCGAGGCGAAAGCGCGTTGTTGGGCGGCGAGCCAGGCCGGCAGCAAAAGTTGGAAGCGTTGTTCGAAAAGCGCGCGGCCCAAGGCGTCGCGCATCGCGGGGTCGGACAAGGCCACCGCCTCGGCGATGGCGGGGGATTTCCTCAGCGCGTCGGCGAAAAGGGCCGCCGCGGCGGCGGGTTCGCCCGCGTCCCGCAGGGCGCAGAGCACAACGCGGCCGGCGCGTTCGCCGGCCAGCGAGCGGACAAGGGCGAGCTCGGGCGCGCGTTCGGCGGCCGGGATGAGGTCGAGCACATCGGTCGAAATTTTTTTCGAGTAGTCGAGATGGGCCAGCCAGCCGAGGCCGAGGACGGCGGCGCAGAGCAAAACGGCGCGGGCGGAGGATTTCTGGTGCGCAGGATCCATGGGTCCATTGTTAGTAGCGAGTAGCGAGTAGCGGGTAGCGGGTAGCGAGTATATAGAAATTTGGCAGCGGGACGGTTTGGCTTGATACCGGTTACATTCTTCTCCTTTGGCTTCAGCCTTTCAGTCCTTCAGTTTTTCAGTCGTTGGTTGGCCGAGCGGCGGGCGCGGCGGACCGCGGGCCAGCGCACCAACAGTTGCGTGAGCAACCGGAAATGAAGCCAGACCATTTTGACGTTGTCGCGCACGTAACGAAAGTGCGAGACGCCACCTTGGGCGCGGGTGAAATAGCGGCAGGGCGCGGGGAGGTTGACGACGGGCACGCCGGCCCAGACGAGACGGACGGCCATCTCCGGATCGAAATCAAAACCGCGGGCGGTGTTTGTCGTGAGCAGCGCACGGGCGAGCGGTGCGGCAGGATAAACGCGAAAACCAAAGAGCGGATCGGCGATGGCCGGTCCCAACGTTTCCAGGCGGACGAGGGCGATGCTGAGTTTGCGGCCGTGGCGGCGGGTCGCCGGTGCGTCGGGGCCGAACAGAGGCGCGCCGGCGACGAGCGCGCCGGGATTTTTTTGCGATGCTTGCATGAACGGCCCGATGTGGGTCGGAGAATGCTGGCCGTCGGCGTCCATGGTCAGCACATGCGTGTAGCCGGCCGCGAGCGCGGCGGCCAGGCCGGTGAAAATGGCATTGCCTTTGCCGCCTCTTTTCTCGCGGGTGATAACACGGAGCCGCGAATCAAGCGCGGCCAGCTCGCGCGCCGGCGCATCGCTGCCGTCCGTGCTGCCGTCGACCACCACCCACACGGGCTGCCACTGTTCCAGCGCTTCCTCTATCGTCAAGAGCAGTCGCGATCCGGTGTTGTAACTGGGAATTAGGATGAGGTGGGTTCCCGGGGAGTTCATGGCGAGTCGGCCTTGGCGGACAAGCGCTTAGCTTTGGGCTGGCCCGCCGGGCTCACGGGACAAAAAGGCAAGCTTATGCTTATGTTATTGGTTAATAAATTCATATATAAAGTAAAAACACCCTAGTTTTAACATATTTAAAAAATTAACAAAAAACATGGTTCAAACATATAATAATGTAATGCAAATGTGCATAATCATGGAAGTCAGAGCTAAACGCGTGTAAAATACGTCTATATTATTGTTTTGAACTTTATAACAGAAGGGTTGTGTGGTGGTATATCAATCTAATGTCAACTAGTGTAAGTTATCTGCTATCAACAACCTGCTAACTATGAATAATTCACACGAACGCTATCTGGCCGAGCTGAAAACATTTTTTGCCGACACCCATGTGTGTCGAGATTGCTTTCGGCTTCTTGTGCATTTTTCGATCCGCCTGGCGGCGGTGGGGCATGCAGACCAAGTATTGACCATGGTCGAACGGTCGCCCGAGGCGAATTTGTTCACACCGTTGGCTGGCGGGCTGAGGTTGTATCTTGGCCGGCCGGACGATACGGTGGGCCATGCGCACGAACTGGCGCGCGAGGTCGCGACCCAGATTCGCGAGGCCACCACCGAGTTTGCTTATGACCAAACGGCGGTTCCTGCGGCGTGACCGCTGGCCATGCCGGATCATGAGGGGGATGGCCGCGCGGCGAGCGCGGCCCTCAGTCGGCGCTCGACCTCGGCGGTCAGTTCCGAGGCGCGTTGGCCCGTTACTGGCAGCAGGCGGTCGCCCAAAACGAATTCGATTTGGGCCGGCAGTCGCGGCACACGCCACCAGGGCCGGCCCTTTGGAACCAGATCGCGCGGCGTGCGAATAATGATAAGTTGGACCGGCGCGCCGGCCCGGGCGGCGATGAGCGCAAACCCTGGCTTGAGCGAATTTAGGTCCGCGCCGGCGGCCGTACGCGTGCCTTCCGGAAAAATCAGCAGCGAACGGCCGGCCAGAACGGCGTCTGCAGCGTCGCGGATGAGGTCGATGCCGGCGTTGCCGGCGACGTAGCCGGCCATGCGCGCGGCCGGGCCGACAGCGGGATTGCGCAAAAGGGACGGCTTGAAAATGCAAACGGTATCGGGCAGCCGACCAAGGAGAAAGGTGGCGTCCGCCAGGCTCGGATGGTTCGCGACATAAACGACCCCAGTCGGCAGGGGCTGGTCGAAACCGCGCCATTCAAAGCGAAAGCCGCGGCAGGCGTGCAGCCATTTTAACCACGAATCGAAAAGCCGGCGGATGACTCGGCGTATGGCGGGGCCGAAGCGTGCGCGGCCGCGGAACAGGAGGAGCGCGGTGCAGACGAAGTTAAGCGCCAGGCCGACCAATCCAAAGAGCAGCCACGATAAAAAGTAAATGAAGACGAAGTAGGCGCGCGCGAAGAACCTCATGCGGGTAAAAAAGGAACGAGCGTGTCCGCGCGCCGTTCCGGCGCAATGGGATTCAGCGGGGTGAAATTGAACCAGAGGAAGGGATCGTCGCGCAGGAGCGTTTCCACCTGCGCGAGAAAGTCCTGGAAATGGGCGTGGGCGCGGGCGAGTTCGGCCGGCCTGGCTGCGTTCGGCGCGGGCACGAACAACGGTGCGGCGTGGAGGACCGACTCGCCGGGGCCGCCGGGCACGCCGACGGAAAGCATCACGGGCCGGCCGAAGATGAGCGCGAGATGGTAAATGGTGAACGGGAACAGGCGGGTGGCCCCGAGGAATCGGAACGATTCGGTCTTGGCGCTGAACTCGAGGCGGTCGCATTCCATCGCGATCGAGCCGCCGGCGGCGATCGCGTCCTTGAGCGCGAAGAGCAGGCGGTCGGCGTCGTTGACCCAAATGAACGAAACCCAGTCGCCGAAGCGGGCGCCGAGGCTTTCGGTGTCGCGCGAGTTGCCGACGCGCTGACGGATGAGGTAGGTGCGGCGATGGGTGTGGCCGCCAAGAAGAAAGCCCGTAAGATCGGAGTGTCCCAGGTGGAATGTGCCAAACAGCGCCGGCTCGCCGGAGGCCAGCAACGCGCGAAGGCCGTCGGCCGCGGGCGCATAGACACAGCGGTGCGGCCGGCCGGCGGCGACGCGGAGTTTAAGTAAGAGAGATTCCTCGAAGGCAAAAAAATGCCGCCACACGTCGCGCCAGGCCGGCGCTCGGCCGAGGATAACTTCAAGATAGGCGCGCGAATGGCCCCGCTGGCCGGGCATGACGGCGACGGCTACGGCCGTGCCAAGCGCGCGCAAGGGCCGAAAGACCGCCCCGGGGAGTACGCGGTCGCAGACGCCGAGAAAGCGGTAACCCCAACTGGGTCCCGGGTTGCGCGGAAGGGCGGGCGGGGGGGTCTTCATCGCCAGGCAAGAGTAAGGCGCAGGCCGGGCTCGATCACGGTGTCGATGGCGCGGCGGGCCTGCAGCGCGTCGAAAAAATCGGGCAGCAGAAATTTTCCCGGGGCGGCGCCGGCCGCCGGCGCCAGGGAGATTTGGCCCAGCGCGCCGGTGGATTCGGGCGCAAGCAGAAGGGCAAAAGCGAAGGTCCGGTCGCTGGTCAGGGAATAGTCGCGCAGCCGGGCGCCCCGCTCCTCGGCGCCGCATAGCAGGGTGCGCGGGGTCGGCGCAAGCAACGCGGTTTGCACGGCTTGGGCGACGAGTTGCGTCCGGCCGGTATGCGGAAAAAAATTTCGCACAGGCTGCTGGCGGCCAACCATGGCCTGCTGCACCGCGCTGGGGTGGATGGACGTTTGAAAAAGGGTGGGGCTCGGTGCAGGGAAGCTTTCGAGATAGGCTTCAAGGGTGCGGCCTTCGGAATAGCAGGAGGCATAGACAAGCGTGTCGTCTTCGCCGGGCGCAAAGTGGGCCAACGCGACGGCCATGAGCAGGCCGGGCTGCGTCATGCGCCGCGCGGCGCCGCGGGGGAATCGGTCTTTCAATCGCTCACGCGTGGCCGTGGGTTCTTCGTCGCCCGGGTCTTCGGTCTGCTCGCCATGAAGATAGCGGCTGGCAAGTGTCGTTGGGCTAGATGGCATGGGTCAGAAGCACGGCGGCCTGCGCGCCACCGAACGCATTGCTCGCGCAAAGCACGGTGTCGAAGGAGGCGTTGGCGAAGCTAGACAAGGCGACGGCCTCGGAAAACGCGGGTGGGCCGCTGCCGAGGGTGCCGGGCGTGCGGCCGGCGCGCCAGGTCGCGGCGGCGAGGGCGAGTTCGACCAGGCCGCAACTTCCGAGCGTATGGCCCAGGCTGCCCTTCCAAGAGACGAGCGGTGCGCCGGGGAACAAGCGGGTCAGCGCTTCGGCTTCGAGCCGGCCTGCCTCGAGGGTGCCGGTGCCATGGCCCTTGAGCCAGAGACGCCGAGAGCCGGCGGCGGCGGTCAGCGGCGCGAGGCACGCGGCAAAGCCGGAGCCGTCGGGTCGATTGGCGGTGAAGTGATGCATCTCGTTGTGCAGCGATTGCGCCAGCAGGGCGAAGTCACCGCGATCGCGCGTGAGCACGGCGAAGGCCGCGCCGTCGCCCAGGCCGATGGCGCCCGTCGGCCGGTCTTGATAGGGTGCCGGGAAATCGGCATGGAGGATCTTAAGCGCGTGGAATCCGCCCGTGACAAACGGGCTCAGAAAATCGAACGAAAAAACCAGCGCCTCTTCGGCTAGACCGGCCCGGAGCGTGCGCGTGGCAAGCAGCAGGCCGAGGTGGGCGGAAACGCAGGCGTGCGAAAGCAAGGCGACCTGGGGGCCCCAACCAAGGTGGGCTCGCAACGCTTCGACGGAAGCGCAAGGCGTGGCAAAGGCGACGTGGGCCGGGTCGTGCGTCCGGTGAAAGGCATAGAGGTTGCCGACGCCGAAGTTGCTGCTTGTGACGAAGACGGGTCGGCGGGGCGAACCCCAGCCAGTGCCCGGGATATTTTGCGCGAGATCCCGCGCGAAGGGCAGCCAAGACGGCGGAGCGGTCTCGTCGAGCGCGCGTCCGGGGCACAGCCCGAGCGGCACGAGGTCGCCGCCTTCGGCTCCGAGAACAGGTGTCGGGCGCAACGCCCTCTCGCCGCGGAGCAATGCGGCGAGGGTGGCCTCGGTATCGCCAAAGGGGGTAAGGCAGCCGCTGGCGGCCAGACGGATAGAGGTAGATTCAGCGGGGAAGCTCACGGCGGCTAAGAACTCAGACCTTATTTAACCGCGAATGGACGCGAATTAACGCGAATCAAAACAATTCTCTTACGATCCATTCACATTCGCGTCCATTCGCGGTTAAAAATGGGATCAAGTCGGCCAACGACCGGGATCGGCGTGGGTGCGGATGAAAGCGGCCAGTTTGGCGACGCTGGCGAGTGCGATGCGGGATTCCTCGCTGTTGCCGATTTTGATCCCGAACTCCTTCTCTAGCTTTACCACGAGCTCAAGGGCGTCGATCGAGTCGAGGTTGAGGCCGGCCCCTATCAGCGGCTCCTCGTCGGAGATGTCTTCAGGACGGATATCGTCGAGCTTGAGCGTTTCGACGATCAGGCTTTTGAGGCGGGCGGTGAGCGGGTCGGGCATGCGCGGGTGGTAGCAGTTAGCAATTGGTAGTTAGTAATTGGTAATTGGTCACGGCTTGTCTGTCACCTGCCGCTTGCAGGCAACATGAAAAGCGGCCAAAGGGAGCTGCAAGCTTCGTTCAAGACCGGTCCCGCCCGTTAATAATATTCTAGGCCGGTGCAGCCCTGAAACGCACAGGCGTCAAAGGGGCCAAGCCCCCTTTCAACATCCAACGGCGAACAACGGATTGCCAAAGGCTCTCCTACTTGGGCGTTGGATGTTCGAAGTTGGATGTTGGACGTTCGAAGAGGGGGCCGACCACCGCCTGGACCATTTCGCGGGGGGACTTTCCGCCCAACGAAGGACGGCGGAAGCTGGCCGTGGCGAGGATCTTGCCGGAGTGGGCGTCGCGGACTTGGAGGTCGAGCTCGATCATGTAGAGACTGAAGTCCCAAGCCCATTGGTCGTTGTAGTCGAGGATGGCCTCGGAGTCTTCCGGGGTCATGGTAAGCGGGCCGCAGGAAGCGTCGTAGCCGAAACGGCGGAGTTCCTGGACGATGAGCTGATCGACGCCGCGGCCATCGGCGAGCCGGTGCTCAACGTAGATTTTCTTTAGCCGGTGCAGGTTCGTGCCGGACTCCCGGTGAGTGGAGAGCGTTCCGCAGGCGGCCAGAAGCAGCAGACCGATGATGCTCAGAAAGATTTTTTTCATTAGGGAGATGCGTTGGGCGACGGAGCGGCTCACGGGGAACATGCCAATGAACTGGGTGTATGTGGTGTCTCCATGGGTCATCCAGAGCGCCAGCGAAGGATCTCACAAGATAAGAAATGCACGTGAGATTCCTCGCAAGCCCCGGAATGACAATCAGGACTGCAGGAATTCGTGGTGTATGATTCGCCCTTCGGAGGCTTGTTCCGGCTAGCAGCCCGACACGTTGCTAGTGTAGTGTCCCGCAAATAAGTGCCCATAAGCGCCGAGCCGGTAGGATGGCCGGATGTCACGAAAAAGTGTGCCGGTG
>JBEKQH010000035.1:0-9235 GCA_049519915.1 Opitutaceae bacterium | reverse complement strand
GAGCCGCTGGCTTTTCGCCGACAAGGGCAAAAACTGAATTTACACAAAGCAGATGGATTGATTCAGGTTAAAATGGCTTCTCCTCTTGGTGGTCTTCGCGATCTTCTTTAAAAATTGCCTTGGGATAACCGCGGCGCACCTGGCGCCGGCTCAATGATGCCCATGGGCAAAATGGACCGCGCATAGAAACACGACGACCAGAAACGCGAGCGCCCCCACGCCCAGGAACAAACCGTTCAGAAGCTGGGCGCCTTCAAAGCTCAGCTTCCACCGCGGCGTCTTGAGGCGATGGCAAAAACCGGTCACGTGCACCCGCTCGGGCGAATCCAAATCGGCCTTGAACGCCGCGACGCTCTGATAGCGGTCCGCCGGCCGACGCTGCATCGCGTGCAGAACGATTTCCTCCGCCGACGGCGATAGGAGCGGGTTCAAATGGCGGGGGGCGGGCGGATCGCCGGAAAGCCGCCAACGGACGGAATCCCAGTGATCGTCGCTTTGAAATGGAACCTGGCCGGTCAGCATCTCGAACAGCATCGCACCGAGCGTATAGACGTCGGTCCGCGCATCGGTTCGCCGGTTCCTGACTTGCTCAGGCGCCATGTATTGCGGGGTGCCGAAAACGGGCGCGAAAGCGCCGAAAAGGCCCCGGCGGGCCGCGGCCTGGGTGGCCAGTCCGAAATCCATGACACGAAGGGTCCGGTCGGAACAAATCATGATATTGGAGGGCTTGAGATCGTTATGGATGATCCCGCAGCCATGCAGGTGCTGCAGAGCCTTGCAAATGACGCTGGTGATCTTGAGCGCGTCTCCCTCCGGCAGCGGCCGCTTCTTGTGAATGATGTAATCCAAGGTGCAGCCGCGCAAATATTCGGTCACGATGTAACTCCGGCTCTTGTTTTCCACCGGAATAAATTTCAACACATACGGATGATTGAGCTTAAGTCCGATTTCCTCCTCGCGGCGAAATTGCGCGAACGAGGCCGGATCGCTTTCAAACCGGAGGAAGGGGATTTTTATCACCACGTTCCGACGGCCGTGGTCCATATCCTCGGCCCGGTAAAGGGTCGCCATCCCGGCCGAATAGAGGGCCTCGAGAAAGTAAAACCTTCCGTCGAGAACATAACCGCGGCCAAACTCGGGTTTGGCGGGTAGCTCGCTCACCGGCTCGGGCAGATCCTGGCAACACAACACGTTCTCCAACGGACGCGGCTCGGTGTCCGGGCGAAGGGAAGCGGTGTTTAGGTCGGCGTCGTTCAGATACATCCCGCCTACAGCATAAAGAGTGCGCCGCCATTGAAGTAATTAAATCCCCGGCCAAACCCATTAAAAATTAATTAATGGCCTAACCCATAAACTGTTTCTTTTTAATATTGTGCTGCTTGCAAAGTGAGAAAAGGCAGCGCTACCATGACGGCGCATGTTTTTTCCCCGCCGTGTTTCGCGTCACGCCTTCGTTGGCCGGCGCAAAAACACCCTTCCGAACCACCTGCCGCGACGATACTTATGAGCAACCCATGGATCGCAAGCCAGCCCGCCGCAAGCAATACCCCCGCCCTGCCGGTCTCCGTGGTGAGACCGACCACGCGTTCGTTCGCCTCGTCGCCCGCTGAATATTGGCATTTCATCTCCGCCTTTTTGCGCCGGCCGTTGACGGTCGGGGCGGTGGCGCCCAGCTCGCCGGCGTTGGCCAGGGCCATGGTACCGCCAGTGGATTTGAAACCGGCCCAAATGGTCGTGGAGCTGGGCGCGGGCACCGGCGCAATCACCCACGAAATCCAGCAGCGAGTCGCACCGAGCACCGAGCTGGCTGCCTTTGAGCTGCATCCGGGGGCGGTCGAACGCCTGCGCAAGAAATTTCCCGACATTCATATTATCCATGATACCGCAGAGCACCTGCGCCAACATCTCGATCGCCTCGGACGCCGCTATGCCGACTGCATCGTCTCGGGCTTGCCGTGGAGCACGATGTCCGACCTGTTGCAGGTCCGCATTCTCGACGCCGTACTCGCCTCGTTGCACCCGGACGGCGTGTTCAGCGTGATGGTCTATCTCCACGCGAAGGGGCTGCCGTCGTCCACGCATTTCAAACGCAAGCTGGACAACCGTTTCGGCCGGATCACCTCCAGTCCGATTGTCTGGGGCAATCTTCCCCCCGCCTTCGTTTATTACTGCGAAGAGCCGCGGCAGACGCCTCCGGCGGGATGAGGGTCGTTGGAGTTTACGGTTCGCCGTCACGGTTCACGGGTCGCCCTTCGGGGCGCGGGTGAAGCATGGTCATTGACCGTCGGGCGATTCGGCTTTTGCCCGTCAATGAATTGCCTTGCCTTGCAAGTTGAGATTCCTCGTTGCACTCGGAATGACAATGAGAAGACGCGTCGAGGCCAAACCGTTCATTGGCCTGTTCCCGGCAATCCCGACCGGTCGGGGTTGCTTAAGGTCTCGGAATGGCCGCCAACAGGGCAATTGGGCTGGACGATCTTTGCGGCAGAGCCGATGACCTAGGGCGTGTTGCTTGCGCCGCACCCCGACACACTTTTACTCTCGGCCCTCCAGATGAAATTCGCCCCCGTCAAACCGCCGCTCACCGGCGAAACGCTCGACTCGCTCGCGGAAAAACTCCGCGGCGGCGGCGAGCCGGCCTTTCGCGCGAAACAGATCCTCGAATGGGTGTATAAAAAGCGCGCGCGGTCCTGGGACGAAATGACCAACCTTTCGAAACCTTTGCGCGCGTGGCTCGAAGCGACCTTCGACCTCATGCCGGCCGCCCTGGTTTTCAACCGCCAATCCACCGACGTCACCGACAAGCTGCTGCTCGAGTTGAGCGACCATTCGCTTATCGAGACCGTCATCATCCGCGCTCCGCAGGACGGCGTGGGCCTGGACCATTCGCGCAAAACCATCTGCATCTCCACCCAGGTCGGCTGCGCCATGGGCTGCGTGTTTTGCGCCAGCGGACTGGCCGGCCTCAAGCGCGACCTAAACGCCGGCGAAATTGTCGCGCAGATCCTGCAGGTCTGCTACCGGGAGGATGCGCGCACGCCCCGCGCGCGGGCCGAACTGGCCTCCTTCGACAACATCGTCGTTATGGGCATGGGCGAACCGCTGGCCAATTACGACGCATTGCTCCGCGCATTGACCATCGTGAACGCCGAGTGGGGCCTCGGCTTCGGTGCGCGCCGCATCACGATTTCCACCAGCGGCCTCGTGCCGAAAATCCTGCAACTCGCCGGCGAAGAGCTCGGTTTCCGGCTCGCGGTCTCCCTGCACGGCGCGACCGACGAGGTGCGGGAAAAAATCATGCCGGTCAACCGGGCTTTCCCGCTGGCCAAGCTTCTGCCGGCGGTGAAAGCCTTCAGTGAAAAGCACGGCCGGATGGTCACGCTCGAGTTTATCCTCATCGAAGAGGTCAACGACTCGCTCGAGCAGGCGCAAACGTTGCGCGACATCGCGCGCGACCTGCATGCGCACGTGAATCTGATTCCGTACAATTCGGTCGAAGGCCTTCCGTGGAAGCGCCCTTCGCTGACCCGCCAGGAAAGGTTCGCCGACGTGTTGCGCGACGCGCGCCTGTCCGTGACGCTTCGGCGGGAAAAAGGCCACGAGATCGACGCCGCTTGCGGACAACTGCGGCTTAAAACCGAGAAGGAACGGACCGGGGCCGTCCCATGAACGCCGCCGCGCCGCGTCCGGCCGCGGAGAAAAAGGCTCCCTCCGCGGCGTTGGCCGTCCTTTTTGCCATCAGTTTAGGGCACCTGCTCAACGACACGATCCAGTCGCTGATCCCGGCGCTTTACCCGATGCTGCGCACGTCCCTGCATTTGAATTACTCGCAGATCGGGCTGATCACGCTCTCGTTCCAGCTCACCGCCTCGCTGCTGCAGCCGTTCGTCGGCGTCTATACCGATCACCGTCCGCAGCCGTTCTCGCTGGCCGCCGGGATGCTATTCACCCTGGTCGGGGTGGGCCTTTTTTCCATCGCCGATACGTTCGGTTTTGTCATTTTTTCCGCTGCCTTGATCGGCCTGGGGTCGTCGATTTTTCACCCGGAAGCGTCGCGGGTCGCGCGCATGGCCTCGGGGGGGCAGCACGGTTTTGCCCAATCGGTCTTCCAAGTCGGTGGCAACACCGGCAGCGCCCTCGGACCGCTGCTCGCGGCCTTGGTCATCGCCCATGGCGGACAGTCCCGGATCGCCTGGTTCGTCGTCCTCCCGCTGCTGGGGATCGGCCTGCTCCGGCGGGTCGGCCGCTGGTACCGCCACCGGCTCGCCCATTGGCCGGCCGGGTCCTCCGGCCACGGCGCCGTCGCGCCGCCCGCTTTCAGCCGGTGTAAAGTGATCGTGGCCGTCGCCATTCTGGCCGCGTTGATTTTTTCCAAGTACTTCTACCTCGCCAGCATCAGCAACTATTACACGTTCTACCTCATCAACAACTTCCATATCTCGGCCCGGAACGCGCAACTGCACCTCTTTCTGTTTCTTGCGTCCGTGGCCGCGGGCACGATGGTCGGCGGTCCGGTCGGCGATCGCATCGGGCGAAAATATGTGATTTGGGTGTCCATTCTCGGAGTGGCGCCCTTCACCTTGCTGCTGCCCTACGCCAATCTTTTTTGGTGCGCCATGCTGACCATCGTGATCGGCTTTGTGCTGGCCTCGGCTTTTTCGGCGATCCTGGTCTATGCGCAGGAATTGATCCCCAACCGAATCGGTTTGATCTCGGGAATCTTTTTTGGATTCGCCTTCGGGATGGGCGCCACCGGCGCCGCCGTCCTGGGGCGGCTCGCCGACCAGACCAGCATCAACCACGTTTTTCGCGTGTGCTCCTTTCTCCCGTTGCTCGGCCTGCTCACCGCCTTCCTGCCCGCGCTGGAGAGAAGGCGCACGGTTTGACCGGCGAAGGGATTCACCCGGCCGGCCGGAAATTTTTTCTTGCCCCACCCGGCGGGATTTTTTTGAAGGAACTTTTTTTCAACCGTCGTTTTCTCACCGCTGAAATTTCTTTTTCAACATCTGCTTGTTTCACCTTTGTAACATTCCCCGTTTTATCAGAATAGACTTTGCCTTCCCTGGGCGTTTTCAGCATCGACTTTTCTTTCCATGATTGAAATCAGAGGCTTGGTTAAGACCTACGGTTCAAAACGCGCCGTCGATGGCGTGAGCTTCGCCGTGCGCCGCGGCGATATCCTGGGATTTCTCGGCCCCAATGGCGCCGGCAAATCCACCACGATGAAAATGCTCACCGGTTTTTTGCGGCCTGATGCCGGCACCGCCGTGGTGGACGGCCTCGATGTGACAATCGATCCCGTCGGAGTGAAGCGCCGGATCGGCTACCTGCCCGAAAGTTCGCCCGCTTATCCCGAAATGACGGTCGGGGAATTCCTCGAGTTCATCGCCGAAATGCGCGGCTTGCGTTCGTCCGACAAAAAGCAGGCCGGAGTCGACCGTGCCCTGCGCCTCTGCCACCTCGAGCGGGTGCGGAAACAGACGATCGAAACGCTTTCGAAGGGTTATAAGCAACGCGTGGGACTCGCCCAGGCGCTTCTGCACGATCCGCCCGTGCTGGTGCTCGACGAGCCGACGGACGGCCTCGATCCCAATCAAAAGAACGAAGTCCGCGCCTTGATCAAAAGCATGGCCGCCGAAAAAGCCGTCATTCTCTCGACCCACATCCTGGAAGAAGTCGAGGCGATCTGCACCCGCGTCATCATCATTTCGCAAGGCCGGCTCGTCGTCGACGAAACGCCGGCGGAGCTGCAGGCCCGCTCGCCCGGCGCGCGGCTGGACGAGATCTTCCGCCGCCTCACCCAATCGGACCTCTGAGCCCGCCCCGTTTGTCCCGCGACACGCTCGGCCACGTCTTCCTCTTTTCCCATTTCCAGATTTTCCGCTTTTCCTTCCATGCCCTGCCAAATAATCCCCATCTGCAAACGCGAATTTCTCAGCTACTTCCGCTCGCCCGTGGCCTACGTGTTTCTCGTCGTATTTCTAATGGCGAGCGTCGGCTTGGCGTGGTTTGTGGACGATTTTTTCAAAGCCAATCAAGCCAGTCTTGACCGCTACTTCGAGTTTCAGCCCTGGGTTTTCCTTTTTCTCATCCCGGCCGTGGGCATGCGCCTTTGGTCGGAGGAAAAACGCAGCGGCACGCTTGAGCTGCTCTTTACGCTTCCCGTCACGCCGCTGGAGGCGGTCCTCGGAAAATTTTTCGCCGGTTGGGCCTTTCTGACCCTGGCCATCGCCTTGAGTTTTCCCATGGTGCTCACGGTCGGCTACCTGGGCCATCCCGACTGGGGCGTGATCGTCAGCAGCTACCTGGGCAGCATCCTCATGGCCGGAGCCTACCTCGGCGTTTGCTCGCTCACTTCGGCGCTGACCAAGAACCAAGTCATCAGCTTCGTCATCAGCGTGCTCGTCTGCCTCGTCCTCGTTTTCCTCGGCTGGAGCGTCTTCAACGGCCTGCTCAGCTCCGTCCTGCCGGTCTGGGCGGTGGATTTGCTCGCCAATTTCAGTTTCATAACCCACTTCGACGCCTTCCTTAAAGGCATCATCGACGCGAAGGACGTCGTTTTCTTCGTCTCGCTGGCCGGCTTTGCGCTCGTGCTCAATGTCCTCGCGCTCGAACGCTAATTTTGTTTCCCGATGAAATCTTCCCAGAAGCTTGTCGCCGGCGCCTTGCTCTTTGTCGCGCTCGTGCTCGTCAACTACCTCGCCTCGACCCTGCCCGTGCGGATCGACGCGACCGCGGACAAGATCTACACGCTTTCGCCCGGCACCCGGGCCATCCTGGCCAAAATCGAAGAACCCGTGAGGCTCGATTTCTACTGGTCAAAAAGCGCCTCCAGCCCCCGCGTCGAATACAAAGATTTTGCCGCGCGGGTCGAGGAGATGCTCCGCCAGTACCTGCGCGCGGCGCACGGCAAGCTCAGCCTCAACGTCATCGATCCGCGCCCGGACACCCCCGAGGAAGAGCAAGCCGCCGCGGCCGGCGTGAGACCGCAGACCTGGCCCGGCAGCCAGGAAAAGATCTATCTGGGCCTCGTCGCCATCCAGGCGGACCAGCAGAAGTGCATCGGATCCTTCAATCCCGATCGTGAGCCGTTTCTCGAATACGACCTCTCGCAGCTGATCGACAGCGTGCAGCAATTCGACAAGAAAACGCTCGGCCTTATCACCAGTCTTCCGCTTTCCGGCACCTATAATAATCCCGAGCCCCAGGTCGTTATCGAAGAATGGAGAAAGAGCTTCAACGTCGTGCCGGTCGCCGCCACCGCCGACGAACTGCCCGCGCGGCTCGATGCGCTCGCGATCATCCATCCGCACAAGCTTTCGCCCGAGCTTCAGTTTTCCATCGATCAATTCCTCCTTGGCGGCAAGCCCGTCTTTCTCGCGCTCGATCCCTGCTCCGAATATTTCAAGCAACAAGCCGGCCAGTTGAATCTGGGCCGCCTCCCACCCGACGCCGCCAGCAACCTGCCCGTGCTGCTCAAGGCCTACGGCATCGATTACGATTCGGGCAATGTGGTCGGCGACCTTGAAAATGCCGCCCAAGTCCGGAATCCCACCACGGGTGCCATCGTGCGCTTTCCCCTCTGGCTTTTGCTCGGACGGGAGAGCTTCAACGCCCACTCGCTGCCCACCGCCCAGATCGAATCCATGCTGCTCGTTTCCCCGGGCAGTATCCAGGTAAAGCCCAACCCGGCCCTCACGGTCACGCCCCTCATCGAGTCCAGCGCCCAAAGCGGCCTGGTGGCCTCGCCCCTGCTCTACCTGGCCCAGCCCGACGACATCGCCCGCCTCGTCCGGCCTTCCGGCCAAAAGCAGCTCCTCGCCGCGCTCATCACCGGCCGATTCAAAAGCGCGTTTCCCGGTGGCCGGCCCGGCGACGAAAAGAAAGTCTCCTCTCCCGCGCTCAAGGAATCGAAAGGTTCCTCCACCCTGCTTTTTATCGCCGATACCGACTGGCTTCTCGACGATTTCAGCGTCCAACGTTTCCACTACCTCGGCATGCCGGCCGTCAGGCCGCTGAACGACAATCTCGCCTTCGCCGCCAACGCCCTCGACTATCTCGCCGGCTCGCAGGACTTGATTTCCATCCGCGGCAAAGGCGCTTCGCTGCGCCCTTTCACCGTCGTCCAAAAAATGGAAGTCGACGCGCAGAAGAAGTACCAGACGCAGCTCGATGGCTTGGAGGCGCGCCTCAATGAGGTGCAGCAAAAGCTGATGGCCCTGCAGGGGCAAAAGAACGACAACAAAGATCTGATTATTTCTCCCGAAGTTCAGAAATCGATCGAAGAATTCCAAAGGCAGCAGACGGAGATGCAGCGGGAACGCCGCCAGATTCGCCTCTCTTTGCGGGAAGGCATCGATGCGCTCGGCAACCGGCTTCTGCTCGTCAATCTTCTTTCCACCCCGCTTCTCGTCTGCGTTTTCGGCCTTTGGTTCTCACGGGCGCGCCGCAAATGACCGACGCCCGCCTTTTGCGATGAAAATCAAAACCCTCGTCGTCCTCGTCGTCGTTCTCGCCGCGCTCTCCGCCGCGGCCTATTATCTCACCCGGTTGCCGGCATCGCCCGCGGGCGCCGACCCACGGGTGGGGCAGCCGGTCGTGGATCGGCCCACCATCGAGAAAGCCGCGCAACTGCGTCTGACGGGCAACGGCACCACCGTCCTGCTCACCAAGCAGCCGGACGCCTCCTGGCGCATCACCAACGACTACGACTTGCCGGCGGATTTCGACAAACTTTCGCTTTTCGTGAGCGATCTCGCCAACGCCAAGGTTCAGCGCTTTGTCACCGCCAACCCCGAACGCCTCGCCCGCCTCGAGTTCACCGATCGCCGGATCGCCCTGCTCGACGCCGCCGGCCACGAATTGTGGTCGCTCGCCGTCGGGAAAAATGCCGATGGCGGCGGCTGTTTTGTCCGTTTCGGCGCCGAGCCGAACGCCTATCTGGCCAGCCTCAACACCTGGACCGATCCGGTGGCCAAGAATTGGGCCGACTCCACCCTGCTCAAATTGAAGTCCGCCGACATCGCCAAGGCCGAAATCGGCTTTGCCTCCGCGCCGCCGGTCGTGATTTCGCGCGCGAAGACAGGCGATTCTTTTTCCGCCGCCGGCCGGCCGGCCGGCCGGCTACTCGCGACGGACAAAATAAATTCGCTCCTCGATCAGCTTTCGACCCTGCGTTTTTCCGACCTCAGCGATCCCGCCGACCCGAACGCCGCCGCCGCAAAACAACACTCGC
>JBEKQH010000034.1:0-9367 GCA_049519915.1 Opitutaceae bacterium | reverse complement strand
TTCGACGCGTTTTCACATTGTCATTCCGAGCTTTGCGAGGTACCGAGCGAAGCGACATCCGCCATCTCGCACCTATGTCCAATCTTGTGAGATCCTTCGCTGGCGCTGCCAATGAACGGATGCCACTTGCGCATGAATTCAGCCTTTCTCGGTGGAGCGCCTTGACCTCAAGACGCTCTCAGCGCGTTGAGGTCAACGCGCTCCACCCGCGCTACCGCGCGAAACAGTTCATTGGCTTGTTCCAGGCAACCCCGACAATTCGGGGTTGCTGAGGGTCTCTGGATGACAAATGGAGACACCGCATACACCAGGTTCATTGGAAGTGTAGCGAGGAATCTCGTTTGTAATATAATACGTTACAAACCAAGATGGGGATTCCTTGTTTCCCTCGGAATGACAAAAACAGCAAATCTCCCGCGCCGGCCGGTCCGCGCTTTTCAGTGGGACCTTGCCCGTCAAGTTGAACGGCTGGATTTTCTGCTGAAATGGCTGCCGCGCTACGCGGACTGGGGTTACGAGGAGCTTTACCTCCACCTTGAGGACGCCGTCGAATTTCCCCGCCTCCCCGGGGTGGCCCGCCGCGACGCTTATACCCAAAAGCAATTCGCCCTCCTCGTCGAGACTGCCACCCGCGCCGGTCTTCGCGTCGTCCCCATCGTCAACTTGCTCGGGCACACGCAGTACCTGATCAAGACACCCGCGTGGCGCGACCTCAACGAGCTGCGCGCACCCGACGGATCGCCGCTGGCCCACGGCCAGTTGTGTCCGTTGCATCCTCGCACCCTCGAAGTCGCGGAGAAACTGCTGCGCGACATCGCGCCGTTCTGCACGGCCGGGATCGTGCACGCCGGTCTCGACGAGTCGTTCCACCTCGGCCGGTGCCCGCGCTGTCGTGAAGAAATCGAACGGAAGGGCTTGGCCGGCCATTTCGCCGGCCATGTCTCGCGCCTGCATGGGCTCGCCCGCGGGCTCGGCCTGCGCCTGGCCCTATGGGCCGACATGTTTTATTACATCCCCGAGGCCATCGGGCGACTGCCGCGCGACGTCGTGGCCTGCGAATGGTATTATTATCCCTTCAGCCGCCGGCCGCGCGTCGAACTTTTCAACTTCGCCGAGGCCGATCTCGCGGCGCGCTTCAAGCGACACGGCCTCGCTTTTTACGGTTGCCCGATGAACGGCGCGTTTCGCTGGGAACCGCTGCCCAATTTCCGCGAACGCCTGGAAAATATCTCGTCGTGGTGGCGCTATTGCCGGCGCGTGGGCGCCGCGGGTTTTCTCGTCACGTCGTGGGAGCCCAGCCGGCTCGCGATCGAGCTCACCACGGCGATCGACGCCGCCGCCGCGTGTTTGTGGACGCATCCGACAGTCCACGATCCGGAAAAAAGGCTCAAAATCGGTTTCGAGCGCGTCTTCCTAAAGACAGGGCGCGTTGTCGCTAACGCGCCGAACCAAGAGAGCCGCAAGCAAACGCGGCGTGTTAAGGCTTCGGCCGTGAGCTCAGCCGAACGGATAACCCATTCTGATACCTACCTCAACGCGCGCAAACTGGCCGGACTGGCGCTGGCCGCGGACAAATTTCCCTTCAGCGGTTATCCGCGCTGGCAGATCAACGACCGGTGGGACGTGCAAGCGACCAAGGAAGGAATGGCCGGTTATGTCCGCGAGGAATCGACCCTCCGGGCGCTCGCGAAATTCGCCAGCCGCCTGCCGCCCGCGCTCGGCGCGAGCTTGCAGTTCCGTCATTATCTCGCGCGGCGCGACCTATTCGTGCGCGCCGCATCCGAATTTGTCTTTCGGGTCCGCCGGCACCTTGCCCAGGACAAGGCGCCGCTCGCCGCCAGTATTTTTGCCCAAGCCGAGCACGCCGCGGAGCAATTTGCCCAAGAAATCGAACAAGCCCGTGCAGCGGCGCGCACGATGTGGCGGCAGTCGCGCGATCCGCGGCAACGTGGGCCCAACGAGGAGATGCTCGCGCGGGACCGCCAACGGCTGCGAACCTGGCGCGCTTGGCTGCGGCAGGTGCGAAAGGACCCCGCACGGGCCAAAGGCGCGACGCCCGTCTGCGGACGCTGGCAATTGCAATTTGCCCTGCACAATTTTGCCCCTGCCCTACAAAAGATCGTGGTTCAACAATGGCTTGCCGATGGGCGTTGGAAAGATCTGCACAGCGTTTTCACGATCGAATTCAATGCCGCGGCCGCCCGGCCGCGGAGCAGGATCGTCCACGAGATCGCCGTGCCGGTGGATCCGCCGGAGGCGCGGTTGCGCGTGGCCGTGCGCGGCGTGGGACAAGTGGCCGTCAGCGGGTTTATCCTCACCGATGGCGTGACCGCGCGCTATCCGGTCTTGGGTAAAAAAAGAATCGTGCTCGGTCAACCTGCGCCGCGCCGCGGATTTCCCTCGATCGATTGGGAGCGAAATGCCGGCGAAAGGGAGCTGAATTTCACCTGACCAAATGGCGGAGCCATTTGGTTACAAATCAAAATCTCTTGTCGAGCGAGACATAGACTTCGCGGCCTTCGGACGTATAGAGATAACCTGGATAATTATCCGAACTGGAGCCTCCCGCAATCACGACCGGAGGGGGTCGATTAAAGATATTGATTGAACCGACGGCCAGGGTCGTGCCCCTAAGATAGGGCCCCAGTTCGCCTTTGAAGGTGTAGCCTAGCCGCAAATCCCACGTCCAGCTCGAGCCAACCCGGCGCGGATTGTCATTCAGATCGAAGTCCTGAAATCCGTCGGTAAAGTGACCGGTGGCCGTAAGCTCGTAATTTTTGTACGACCAGTCGAGCGAGGTCAGCACTCGGCGGCGCAAATAGGCGTCCTGGCCGCCGGCGTCCAAAGGCGAGGTGTCGACCAGTTCCTGTAGAGGTTGGCCTGCGGCGCTGGCCTGACGGAAAGAATGCAAATCGGCAAAATCGACCGAATAATCAAACAGCCCGATGCAGCGGGTGTCGTACACGTAGCTTCCGCCGATATCGGCCCCCTTCGCAATCGATTCGCCCGCATTGTGGTAAACACTGACGACCTCGTTAACGTTTCCGGTGATCGGGTCGGTTGACACACTTTCTCCCGGCAGCATGGCGGTTCCGTTATTATAATTATTAAGAGTGTTCTGATTGTTGACCAAAGCGGTCCCATTGCGGTCGATCCGCCAGCAATCGACATTCATGGTAAATCCTTTTAAAGGGGCAAACTTAGGGGACCAGACGAATCCGGCGCTGTACGAGTCGCTCGTTTCGGGCTGCAACTGGCTATTGCCGACATCGATGATCGGTATCTCGCTCGTGAGCGTGTGGTTGGCGGTGTTGATCAGCGTACCGGAGTGCAAGATGCCGGACGTGTAGAGCTTTTCCATGGATGGGGCCAGAAAGCCCCGAGCCGCCGTGCCGCGCAAAGCAAAGCTATCGTCAAAGGGCTGATAGAGAACGCTGGCTTGCGGCACGGTGTCGTCCTCATGGCCGGTCAGAAAATCTTCATAGCGTCCGGCGATATCGGCCGACAGGCGGTGCAGGCCGATGAGATGTTGGGCCGGGCCGATGATGGGCACCTCCAATTCCGCGAAGGCCGCCGCGATCTTGCGTTCCCGGTCGACCGGCGATTCCGGCACCTGCCCGATAACGTCGCCCGCCGCCGATTCGGGATCGGGCGTTTGATTCAGCGTCTCCATCCGGAAATCGAGTCCCGCCGCCATGCCTACCTTCCCGGCCGGCAACGTGAACAGGTCGGTGGTATCGAGCGTAAAATAGCCGTTGCCGGTGGACGTGAAGTCTTTGTCGTGGACGTGGATGGTGGCATATTGGATCAGCAAGGGGCTGTTGATCGAATTTGTATAATAACCAAACGGGTTATAGGGAACGGTGGTGCCGATGTATTGCGGGCTGCTCGGATTGAAAATCGGATCGTTGGCGTTGAGAATGCGATTGAATTTCGAGGCCGAAACCTGCGTGTCATCGGTGCGATAGGTGTCCTCGCTATAGCGGATACCGGCATCGAAACTGAACTTATCCAGGATATTATTGCCGCGCAGGCCCGCCGTGGCCATGCCCGCCTCGGTGGTATCGTCCCAGATGCGGTTGCCGAAGTCCTGCAGCCGATAACCGGTGGCGCCGGAGATGTCCTCGTCAAAGGGGTTGAAATTATTATAGGCCCCGGCGGGGGCCAAGCGCTGAGCCTTGCCGTTCACCTCAATCGTACCGGGTCCGGCAATACTGCCGTTGGGGATCGTAAATGTGCCGGGAGCCACCGCCGTGATATTGCCGGTCGTTTTGCTGATCGCGAAAAGCAGCGGGCCCGCCAGCGCCGTCTGATTGTTCGCCGGGATCACGATGGTGGGGAAACCCGGGACCTCGAATCCGAACGGGGCGGCCGGGGCCGACTCGTTGATCACCTCGGATTCCTGGTAGCTGGCGTCGGCGTAGGCCGTGATCTTTGGGGTGCCGAATATATTGAATTCCCCGCTCAGCATCACTCCTTCGTGCATCGTCGCGGGAAACGACCAGGCGTTTTGATTATAGTCGTAGACGGATTGCGGCGTATTGCTATAAAGATATTGGCCGACCGGAGTGCCGCCGAAATTGGTCGAAGGCGAAACGGGCAGCCCGGTGGGGCTGAGCGTGTTGCCGCCCGGGGCGCCGGGCGTGATTCCGGGCGTGGCAAAGAAAATATTTTTGGTCGTCCCCGGGGGCTTCTTGCTCGCCTGGTAGCCGGTCGGGCTCGACGGATTCAAAGCCTGTTCATAGGCTTCCGTCGTGACCTGCGCATTAATGGGACTCGAGTTGGAACTCGGCAGCGACGGAATAAGCGAGTAGGCGCGATCGGCATCGGTGATGGAATTTTGTTTTTGATAATTGAACCCGACCAGCAGGCTCACATTTTTGTTGGAGACGCCGGCCAGCATGTCCGCGGTAAATTGGGAAGCGTCCTTATCCGTGGTGTTCTGATACTGGAGATGCATCTCCGACCCGTTGAAATTTTTGACGAGGTTGATATTCACCACGCCCGCGACGGCATCGGCGCCGTAGATCGCGGAAGCTCCGTCCAATTTTATTTCGACCCGATCCCATAAATATCCCGGCGGAAGGCTGTTGAGATCCACCAGCCCCTGATCGCCATTGCTACCGCCGCCGACGGGGAAGTTTGCCACGCGATGGCCATCGACAAGAACCAAGGTGGCGTCCGGACCGAGACCGTGGAGGGAAACGCTGGTCGCCCCGCGGGTGAAGCCCGTGTCATTGTTGGAAATCGGACTGGCGCCTTCATTGAAATCCGGAACGCTCTGCAAAAATTTGGCCGTGTTTTCGTAACCGGTCAGATCCACCGCCCGGCGGTCGATCACTAGGACCGGATAGGCGCGGGCGGTATCGGCCGTTTCCGTGGTCGGAATATGCGAGCCCGTGACGACAAATTCATTTAGCGATATGACCTGGTCCGATGCGGGCGAAGCCGCGCCCACCGGCGTTCCCGCCGTTTGCGCCCTCGCCTCCAGACCAAACGACGAGACGAGCCCACAATATACTAAAAACACCGCCCGCAACCGACTTGCGGAGTATTTTTTCATATAGATTTACCGGGAATCCGATTTGGGATAAACCGCCATTGCTTTCCTTTTTTACATAAAAAAATTCTAAATAGACAAGATTAATTATCGTATAATTAACCGTTTGCTAAACGCATGGGGGCTTTACCTCAACCTATAATTTTGAAACAAATCTTTCGATAATTATGAATAAGGAACGTCTCTCCCCGCGCGTCTATTTCCGGGACGGCTGCCCTGACTATATACAATCAGTAGGCTATCTACAAATAGATAACACCGTCCCCGGTCGCTTTTCCGTCGCCTCGTTCAACCCACGAACGACGTCTTCAGCCGGTGAGCGATGGCCAAGGCCGTTTTGACCTCGGAGGCGCGCACGGTAAAATGGCCCATCTTGCGGCCGGATCGCGCTTCGCGGCGGCCATAAAGCCGCAACCGCGCCTGGGGTTCGGCGAGGATCGCCGTCCAATCCGGCTCGCGGCCGCCGGACCAGAGATCGCCCAAGAGGTTGACCATGACGGTCGGTTCGAGCACGTCCGCCGGCCCGAGCGGCAGGCCGCATACGGCGCGCACCTGCTGTTCGAACTGGCTCGTCCCGCCGCCGTCGATCGACCAGAGGCCGCTGTGGTGGGCGCACGGAGCCAGTTCGTTGACGAGCAGCACGCCTCGGTCGGTGAGAAAGAATTCAACTGCGAGCAAACCGACCACGCCAAGCTGCGCGGCCAGGTCTCGGGCGAGCTGCTGAGCTTCGGCCGCCACCGCCGCGCTGACGCGGGCCGGCACGATGGACAGATCCAGGATCTGGCGCGCATGGATGTTTTCCGCGAGCGGATAGACGCGAATTTCGCCGCGTTCCGTGCGCGCGACCAGGACCGAAAGTTCGCACGCGAAATCGACCCAGCGCTCGACCACGCAGCGCCGACCGCGGAAGATCGCCGCCGCCTGCTCGAGATCCGTATCGTCCGCGATCTTCATCTGGCCCCGGCCATCGCGGTCGAAGTCCGCTGTCTTCACGACGCAGGGCCGTCCCACCCGCGCGACGGCCGCGGCAATGTCGCCATCGAGCGCATCGGCGCACTCCGACTGCGGAAATTTGTTCCGCCCCAGCCAGTGCTTTTCCCGCTGGCGGTTCTGGCAGATTTCGAGCACCTCCGGCGAGGGCCGCAAGGGCGCCACCGCCACGATCGCGCGCAGCGACGCCGGCGGGATGTCTTCGAATTCGCAGGTCACGACGGCGCAGTCGCGCGCAAATTTTTTCAGCGCATCCGTATCGTCGTAGGGCGCGTTGGTCTCGCGGCGAGTGACGTCCCCGGCCGGACTGCCGGGCTCCGGCTCAAAGAGGTGCACACGATAGCCGAGCCCCTGCGCCGCCTGCGCGAACATCCGACCGAGCGGGCCGCCGCCAAGCACGCCGAGGGTTTGGCCGGGGGGAATCATGAGGGAAACGGCAGACGACATGCGGGCCCAAATGAGCCGCCGATTGCTTTAATGGCCCGAGACAGGAGCCGCGTCCGCTTTTTTCGCATTCCAGACCGCCAGCGTGTCGGGCGAACCCTGGCTGCGAATATCGTTGTCGCCCAATATATCGTCGGTCGCGGCGGCCATCTCGGCCCGCGGGAAAACGAGACTTTCATTGCTGTGGCCGGCAAACTCGATGGTGATAAACTTATCTTTGGAATCGCGCAGAACCTCGACCAGGTGGTCGAGGTTTTTGATGGCAATGCCGTTGACCGATTTGACGACCTTCGTGATCGGGTTGCCGTAGCCCTTGGCCAACTTATGCGGAAAAGGAGAGGAGGGAATGATGACCAGCTCTTCTCCTTCGAAGGCCGGTTTCTCTCCGCGCCGGGTCAACAACGGGTTGCCCTGCAAGCTGGCCAGGTTGCTCCAGCTGCCTCTTTCCACCGCGTTGAGGTCGCTGACCATTCCCTGGGTCGCGATCGAAAAAACCAGCGGCCCGTAGATAAAATAGGACGGATAGTTATCGCGCAGATAGGGCACGAGCATCGGGCGGTCGGGCGACACCGGCAGCTCCACCGAAAGGGTCTGCCCGGCGCGCACCACGGTCAGCGGCACCTTGCCCCCCTGGGCGATCTTCTGGACCAAATAATCGAAGCGCACCCGCAGGTCGTGGCCGACTTTGACCATGCCTTGGTCGTCCACCGGCGTGTCGCCAATCCGGGTGATGACGTCCCACTTCTTCAGCGGGTAGGCGGAATCGGTGCCAAACGGCTCGTTCACCATGACGCCTTTGACCGATGGATTGAGACGAAGAAACGAGCGCAAGGCCGGGTTCTCGATCGTCTGGACCTCGTCGAACATGGCCGGCTTCCCATCGTATCGGCCGTCGGCGATATCCTTGAGGAAAAGTTCAATCTCCTCGCACGGAATGATATAGCCGATGTTCTCGGCCTCGGCGAGGTGGCTGAAAGCGAGTCCGACCATCTTGTCGCCCACCAGGGCGGGACCGCCGCTATTCCCCGGATTGATGGCGGCGTCGATCTGGACCCGCAGGCCGAAAACATGGAAATTATAGGGGACAAACTCGATGCGGGAAACAATGCCTTTCGTGATCGAAAGGTTGGTGCCGCCCTCAGGATAACCGTAGACCAGCACGGCATCCTTGATCTGCGGCAAAACCGGGGCCCGCGGCAGCGCCGGATGCGAGTCGAAGAACGATTCGTCGTCGAGCTTGAGCACGGCGAGATCGATGCCGGGCGCCACCGCCTCGACCGTGGCGGAGATTTTGTCGCCGGCCTGGTTGGCCTGCACTTGGATCTGGCTCGCGTAGAGGACCACGTGGGCGTTGGTCAGTATCCGCTTGCCTTCGATCACGACTCCGCTGCCGCTGATTTCGTGCGGGGCCTCCTTGTCCCATGGCCTAAAGAGATCCGGGCGGCGCACCGTGGAAAAGATCTTCACCACCGAGTTTTCGACCGCATCGTTTTGGCTGGCCGGGGAGCTTGGTTTGGCGGAGTCCGCGGGTTTGGGTGGGGCCGGGGTGTCCGTCGCCGCGCGGCCGGCGGGACTCAACAGGATCGTGGCGGCGGTCAGCAGCAAACCGGCCAGTGCGCGGGGATTCCATGAAGGTGGGTGCATGGCAAAAAAAAGAGGCCTATGACCCATAAACGCCAGCCCCTATTTCGCCGCCATGGCCGCGAAAATCCGGTCGATGACCTCGGCATTGCGCAGACTTTCCTCCAGGCCAAGCTGCGGCGGACGGCGCTGCAGGACCGCGCCGGCAAAATCCTCGACTTCGAGGCGGTAACGGTCGCTCGCCGGCACGGGAATCTCCCGGCGGGCATCGCCTTGGATGAGCCCAAGCGCACCGGCGTTATCGAAATAGGTATCGGGAACCTCAAGCACGCCCTGCGTGCCGACGACTTCCGCCACGATCCGCTTGTGCGCGTTGAAGCCGCCGTGCAGCGCCGCCACCAGGCCGGAAGGATATTTCAACACCGCCGAGCAAATCTCGTCGATGCCGCCGGTGCGCACGCTTTCCGCCGAGACCGAGATCGGCCGCGCGGCGGCCGGGCCGCCCGCGAGGAGGTCGGCGACCAGGCCGGCAAAATTCACCGGATAAACGCCGACGTCGTAAAGCGAGCCGCCGCCCAGCTCCGGCCTGAGTTTGATCGAGGCCGGGTTCGTGAGCAGGAAACGGAAGCTAGCCTGGATAAATTTAATTTCGCCCAGCGCGCCGCTGCGGAGCACCTCGACGACCTGCCGGGTGCGCGTGGTGTAACGATACATGAACGCCTCCATCAGAGTGACACCGTGGGCGGAACAGGCGTCGATCATTTCGCGCACCTCGGCGGCGGTGAGCGCGAG
>JBEKQH010000033.1:0-9375 GCA_049519915.1 Opitutaceae bacterium | reverse complement strand
GACCAACAACCGTTTCGCCAACGCCGGCAACCAAAACTTTATCCTCAACGCGATCGACTGGGCCACGGATCGCGACACCCAGCTCGCCATCCCCGCCCGGCCGATCGAACGCTACCAAATCTCCCTCAGCGCGCTCAGTTTCGCCAAGCTCCGTCTCGGCTTGCTCCTCCTTCCGCCCGCCGTCGCCGCCCTGCTCGGCCTGTTCGTTTACTGGACCCGTCGTCGTTGAACGAGAACCTCCTCACCTTATTTTTTCCGATGCGCACCAAAATCACGCTCGTCCTTTTATTTCTAAACGTGGCGGTTTTCGCGTTTATCTTCTACCTTGAGCCGCATTTCGACACCGAAGACGCCTTCCGCCAAACGGACAATCGCGTGCTGGGCCCCGAGGCCGCCAATATCACCGCCCTCGAGATCTCCAGCCATGCGTCGCCCCAGTCCCTGCGCATTGAGAAACACGGCGACACCTGGTTTCTCTCCCAACCGGCCGGGTGGCCCGCCAACGCCAACGCCGTCGACCGCATCATCACCGAACTGCAGACCCTCGAGCACGACACCAGCTTTCTCGTCACCGACCTCTTGCAGAACGGCCAAACGCTCGCCGACTACGGCCTCGACCAGCCGCAACTCACCATCGCCTTTACCTCCGGCAATGCCCGGACCTACACCCTTCGCATCGGGGCCGAGACCCGCATCGGCAACCGCCTTTACGTATTGTCTGCGGATGGAAAACGCATCCATGTCGTGAGTCGCGGTCTGGCCGACAGCCTGGATCTTCCTCTGAACCAACTCCGGGACGACGCGCTCTTTACCGTTCCCTTCTTCGAGGCCCGCGCGCTCCGTCTGCAAATCGCCGGGCCGCCGGTCGGCATCCGCCGCGACGGCAACCATTGGTCGTTCGAAAGCCCCATCCTCGCGCGGGCCGACTATGACGCCATCAAGCTTGCGATCAACGACCTCACCACGCTCCGCGCCAAGACCTTCCTCGACGCCGGCGAAACCGACGACCGCACGGGCCTCAACCCACCCGCCCTTCGCATTACGGTGGACGGCAACAACCGCCGCGAAACGCTTTTGCTCGGCAATCCCGTCACGCCCGCGCCGGCCGTCCCGGCCGGTTCCACCCCTGCGGAGACCCTTTTCTACGCCAAGATGGACGACAAAAGCCCCGTCTTCACCGTTTCATTTCCGAACGCGCTGTTCGATACGCTTAAGAACGCGCAGGTCGCCCTCCGCGAGCGGCATTTTGTCGATATTGAGCCGCGCGATGTGACCGCCGTCACCCTGCACGCCCCCAATTTTCCCGAGTTGACCCTCCAACGCCTCGAACCCTCGGAGAACGCTCCCTGGCAAATTATCCGCCGCTCGCCCGGCACCGGACCGCAAACCCAGCCGGCCGACCTGGCGGTCATCCAACGACTGCTGGAAAATCTCTCCCTGCTTTCCGCCAAAAAGTTCGTGAGCGACGCACCGTCCGCCGCCGACCTCGAAAGCTGGGGCTTCAACCGCCCCGAACGCGAGATCACCCTGGTGCTCGCCCCCTCCGGCGCGACCCCCGCCACGCTCGCCACCCGACCCCCGGTCCTTACGCTGCAGCTCGGCCTCGGCACGGACGCCAATGTGTATGCCCGGATCACCGGCGCCGATTCTGTCTATGCCGTCGATCCTTTCATCCTTGCCGCCACGCCCGTTGTCGCCCGCGCCTATCGCGATCGCTTGCTGCGCGAACTGCCCGCCGGCGCCGACATCACCGGGCTGAAACTCACCCGGCTGGCCGACAAGACCGTCCTCTTTGAAAAATCCCTCCCCTCGCCCGCCGACGCAGCCAAGCCGGGCGCGTGGGATGCCCTCCTCGCGACCGAGCCGGCCGTCCGTCGAGCGGCGATCATTTCCTTGAAAGGCGACCTGCAAACCCTGCGCGCAAAAGAATTTGTCCTCGATGATTTCCCCGACACCGTTCCGGCCGGAGGTGAAAACCGCCCATGGAGCTACCGCCTCGACGCCACCATTGCCCTGGCCGCCGCCAGCGGCACGCCCGCCACCACCACCACCGCCCAGCTCTTCTTCACCGAACGCGTCGGCGGAGGCACCCAACTCGCAGGTTCGCCCGAATTCGGCGCGGTTTTCGAGGTGGAGCAGTCGATGCTCGATGCGCTGACCGCTCTCACCGCTTCGCCTCCGCCGGCCGCGCCGGTCCCGGAAGGTCCGGCCAGCCAAAATCCGCCACTCAAATAAACATCCGTTTCCGGGTCTCTTGGGAGAGCGTCAAAAAAGCAAAAATGCACCGCGCCGCGCGCGTTTTGTGATTTCTCCGTGAAAGCCGCCTCACTGCTTTGGTCCACCTGCCGCTGGTGCGGCTCCTCCCTGTGCTCGTTCGCCTGGTGGACGCTCTGGCTCCTGCTCGGCGCCCTGCTCGCCTTGCAGATCTATGTTCTCGGCGCGCACCAACTCACCGTGCCGGCTTTCCTCCTGCGGGCGCTCGAATCGCGCCTGGCCGCCTCCCAGCTCACGGTGCATTTCCGCCGCGCTATTTTTGATCCCTCCGGCCGCATGCTGGCCGAAGACGTTCGGCTGGAATCGCGGGACTATGCCGAACCTCTCTTTACCGCCCGCGCCGTCTTCATCCGCCTCGATCCGTGGGCCTTGCTCGTCGGCCATTTTGATCCGCGCGAAATCCGGGTCGTGCAGGCGAGCCTGTTCGTTCCCGCCATGCTTTCGCCCACGGGCCGGACCGAGGCTTTTGTGAGCGATTGCAACGGCACCGCCCATTTTGTTCCGAGCCTCCGTGCCATCGAGCTGGCCCAATTCAACGGACGCATAGGAAATCTCGTCGTCGCCGCACACGGCGGGTTGCGCCTGCCCGAGTCCGCCAATACCGCCGCGACAGGCGTGCTGCCGCTGGCCGAATTTTTTTCTAAAAATTATCCGCGCTTCAGCCGTCAGTTCACCGCCATCGAACATGAGCTGGCCTCGCTGGACGAGCCGCTCCTCCAACTCGAACTCACGCCCTCCGACACTCGCGGCGCCCTCGTCACGGCCACGCTCGACGCCCGGGCCGTCCACCGCGAAGACCCCTGGCCTCTGCGTGCCGCGGACTTGCGCGCCACCGCGAGCTGTCCTCTCCTCGGCGAGGACGCCGCGCCCGCCTCACTCGACCTTCGCGCCGCCGAACTTTCGGGGCCGGCGAACACCCACGCGGGGACGGTCCGCCTGCAGGTCCGCGGCGTCGTTTGGCCCGGCCTGTGGCGGGCCATCCCTCGCTCCGTCGACCTGTCGGCCGCCACCTTCGGCGCCTCGTCGATTGAAGGAACCACGCTGCTCGCGCGTCTGATCCCCGCCCCTCTGCCGCGTCTGCAGGCCGAGATCGCCGGCCGGGTTGCCGGCGAACCGGTTTCGTTGCACGCCCTGGCCGATTTGGAGTCCGGGAAGGCCCGCGTGGCCTTCAACACCGGCTTGGGGCCCGCGCTGCTGGCCCAGATCTCCGCCCGCCTGCACAGCCACTGGCCCGACTTGATTGCCCTCACTTCGCCGATCGCTCTGCACGGCCGGGCCCGATTCGACGACGGCTGGCGCCTCGGCGACCTCTCGGTCCGGTTTGAAGCCAGCCAGCTCGCGGTTCAGGACGTGGCGCTTGACGCCGTACGCGGCGAGGCCGATTTCCACGGTCACGAACTCGCCGTGACGGACATCGTGCTGCGCCAGCACGACAATCTGGCGCTCGGCCTTTACACGATGGACACCGCCACGCGGGACTACCGTTTCCTCCTCCACGGCCGGTTGCGGCCGCTCGACGTGGCCGGATGGTTCACGCCCTCCTGGTCCAGATTTTGGAAAAATTTCGTTTTTCCCTCCGTGCCGCCGGATGCCGACGTCGACGTCCTCGGCCGCTGGGGCCAGCCGAAGCGCACCGACGTTTTCGTTTTCGCCGACGTCGCGTCGCCGGTCGTGCGCGGCGTCGCGTTTGACCGCCTGCGGGCCCTCTTGCGCTACCAACCCGACCTCTACGACGGCCGCGAGGTTCTGCTCGTGCGCGGCGCGCGCACGGCCCGTGGGAAATTCACCCGTTCGGTCGACCTGTCGAAAGACTCCTGGCGCCACATGGATTTTGACGTGACGAGCAACCTCGATCTCGCCGACAGCGCGCGGCTTTTTGGAAAATCCGGCGAGGATTTTGTCGCGCCCTTCAAATTCGCCCAGCCACCCACCCTGCACGCAACGGGTACGCTCGACAGCCCCGCCGCGCCCGGCGGCGAGCATCAGTGGGTGCAACTCGTCGTCGCGTCGGCCGGCCAGTTCACTCTTTATGATTTTCCGCTCAACGACGTGTCGTTTGACGCCACGTTGCGCGACAACGATATCGACCTTCCGCGGATCAGCGCCTCTTTTTCGGACGGCCTGCTCAACGGCCGGGCCTTTTTGAGCGGTCCAGACAACACCCGGAGGTTGCGTTTTGATTTCCATCTGGCGGGTGCCAGCCTGGGCCGCACCGTTACGACGGTGGACGAGTTTTTGGCCCAGCAAAGAAAACAGCCGCCCGACCCACCGACCAAGTTTATCCAGCGGGCCAATGATATCCGCCTCGATCTTGCCGCTTTCGCCGACGGCAGCTACCACGATCCGCTCAGCTTCATCGGCAGCGGCTCCGTGGCCTTGGCCGGCGCGGAACTGGAACAGATCCATTTGTTGGGCCTGCTTTCGCAGCTGTTGAGTTTCACGTCGCTGCGCTTCACCGCCGCCCAGGCGACCTTCATGGTCGACCGAGATAAAATTTCCTTCCCCCAGGTAAAGGTGACGGGCGCCAACTCCGCCATCCTAGCCAAGGGTGACTACCGGCTCGACAAGAAAACGCTCGATTTCAACGCCAAGGTTTACCCGTTTGGCCAAAGCAAATTTACGCCAAGCAAACTCGCCGGCCTGGTGCTCACCCCGGTGTCCGACCTGGCCGAGGTGACCCTGACCGGCACACTCGACCAGCCGCGGTGGGCCTTTACCTATGGTCCGACAAATTTTTTGCGAAAGATCACCCAGGACAAACCGAGCCCAACCGCTGAAAAATCGGCGACCGAGCCTCCTCGAGAGTAAAATTTCTCGCCTTATCTGGAGCGCCAATATATTTAATTTTTACAGTCCAATGCTTTATGCAACCCATTTTCCATGGGGGCGTAGATAAGTTGAACTGCAAATATTGCCCGTCTCGAGGGTGTTCCCCTTAATGGCTGCGCTGCCTCATCCGCCCCGAACTATTTGGCTCCAGCGTATTTCGTCGGCGCTTGCAGTCACGCTTTGCCTGCTCGGCCTGCTGGACCTGGCGATCAAATTTATCTACGGGCCGGCTTTGCCGCAATTTGAACCGGAATTGGCGGTCTTGCAGGCCAACTCCGCGTTTTCCGTGGTTTTGCTGGGCGTGGTTATTGTCATGATTGAGTCCCGTCCGGCCAACGTCGCGTGGCTCGCCCTGTTGCCAGCGCTCATGGGCGCGCTCACCCTCGGGGAGCACGTGTTCCATGTTAATCTGGGCGTGGATGAGCTCATCGTGCGCGACTATGCGCCCGGCGATGCCCTTGCGCCCGGCCGCATGCATTTTATGGCAGCGGCCTGCCTGCTGATCGCAGGCCTGGTCCTGGCCTGGAAAGCTTTCGCCCCGCGTGCCCGCGCGCAAATCCTCGGAGAGGCCTGCGTGGGCTCAGTGCTGGCCTCGGTCGGATTTTCCACTCTGGTCGGCTACGCCACCCGGCTGCCGGCCATCTGCCGGTGGGGCGCAGCCGAGCCCATGTCGGCCTTGACCGCCGCAGTGTTGTTGCTGCTGGGTTTCGCCCTGCTCGGGCGGGCCTGGCAGGAAGACGAGGCTTTCACCGCCGAGCCGCGGGTGTGGCTGCCGCTTCCGGTTTTTATTTTCTCCGCCACGCTCACCCTGGCCCTGTGGGCGGGCCTGCGCGAGCACGAGCTGCTTTACCTCGGCGCCAACACCCAGCATGCCATTGACAATTTTGCCAGCGCCACCACGCACGAGCTCGACCGCCAGACAGGCGCTTTCGAACGTATCGCCAATCGCTGGGGCCAGGCGCCCGACCGGGCGGACGCCGTGTGGGAAACCGACGCCACCACCCAGCTCACCTCCGGCGAATCGCCGGGCTGCGTGGCGATCGAGTGGGTGGATGCTTCGCTGCACACCCGCTGGGTCTATCCGAAGCGCGGCAACGAAGACGCCATAGATTTCAATCACGCGACCGACCCGGCGCGGGCCGCCGCCCTCGAAGCCGCCCGCTTGAACGCCGCGCTGGCGGTCTCGGGCACGGTGATTTTGCCCACGCGGGGAAAGGGGTTTGTGCTCTACGCCCCGGTGTATCACGGCGGAAAGCTCGCCGGTTTCACCGCCGGCGAGTTTGTCTACCAAACTTTTTTCAACGCGATCACGCGAAGGCTCGGTTTACCCGAAAACTATTATTGTTCCGTCGAGATCGCCGGCCAACCGATCTATGAGGTCAACCCCGGCCGGGTGTCGCCCGGCGATCCGAATATTCTCAATCAGGTTTTCAGCATCGCCGACCGGCGCATGCGCGTCACCCTCGCGCCCTTGCCCGACTTTCTGCGGCTAAACCGCCGCAACCTGCCGGAGCTGGCCCTCTACTGCGGGCTGGGTATCACCTTGCTGCTTGGCCTCAGCGTGCACTTGGCGCGCAGCGCCCGCGCCGGCCAACACGCCACCGAGCTCTCCAATCAAAAGCTCATCGCCGAGAATGAGGAACGCCGGCGCGTCGAGGCCATGCTCAAGATCAGCGACGACCGCCTCCGCCTCGCCCTAGATTCCACCCATATCGGCATTTTCGAATGGCAGCTCACCACCGGCAAGTATTACTATAGCCCCAGCGTCTGGGCGATGCTGGGGTACGAGCCAACCCAGCAGGCCCTCAGTCCGAAAATCTGGGCCCAACTCATCCATCCCGACGATCTGCCGGGCTGCAAGGAAGTCTGGGCACGACAACGCGGCGGCGAAACGCTCTTTATCGATCCGGAATATCGCGTGCGTGCCGCCGACGGATCATGGATTTGGGTCTATGCGCGTTCGCGCGGATTGAATCCCGCCGCCAAGTCCAGCCTACCCACCCGCATCATCAGCACCATCCAGGATATCACTGCGCGCAAGCTGGCCGAGCAGGCCCTGCGCAAGAGCCAGGCGGCCACACGGAAGCTTTCGCTCGTCGCCGCCAAGACGGATAATATCGTCATTATCGGTTCGCCCGACGGCTGCATCGAGTGGGTCAACGAAAGTTTCAGCCGCGTGATGGAGTATCCCCTGGCCGAGATCGTTGGGAAAAATCCCACTGATTTTCTCGTTGGCCCCGATACCCGGCCCCGCACGCTCCGCCTGATCCGCGCCGCCATGGCCCGCGGCCGAGGGTTCTCGACCGACATCGTCAGTTATTCGAAATCGGGGGCCAAATACCACCTTTCCGTGGAAGTCCAACCGGTCTTCAACGACGCCGGTTTGCTGGAAAATTTCATTGTCATCGCCGCCGATATCACCGCCCGCGTCGAGATCGAGGCCAACCTTCGCCGGGCCAAGCTCGAGGCCGATGCCGCCTCGCGCGCCAAGTCCGAGTTTCTGGCCTCCATGTCGCACGAAATCCGCACCCCGATGAACGGTGTCATCGGCATGACCAGCCTCCTCATGGAGACCCCTCTCACTCCGGAACAGCGCGATTACGTCCACACGATTCGCTCCAGCGGGGATGCCCTTCTCACCATTATCAATGACATCCTCGATTTTTCGAAAATCGAGTCGGGCAAAATGGATCTCGAGAGCGTCCCTTTTGAGCTGGCCGGCACAGTTGAGGAAGCGCTCGATCTTTTCGCCGTGCAGGCGGGCATCAAGAAGCTTGAGCTCGCCTATACCATCGACCCGGCCGTGCCGGCTTGGATCTCCGGCGACGTCACCCGCCTCCGTCAGGTTCTGGTCAACCTCATCAATAATGCCGTCAAATTCACCCCTTCCGGCACCATCACGGTGGAAGTCCGCGCCCATCCCGATTCCCCGCCCACTCTTCCTCTGGCCAAGGAATCCGGCCTGCCTTTCCTCGCCACGATCAGGCTCGAGTTTACGGTTCGCGACACCGGCATCGGCATTCCGCCGGATCGGATCAACCGCCTCTTTCAGGCGTTCAGCCAAGTGGATTCTTCCACCACGCGCAAGTATGGGGGCACCGGCCTGGGTTTGGTCATCTGCCAGCGCCTTTGCGCGCTCATGGGCGGCGATATCCGCGTGGAGAGCGTCCGGGGGCAAGGTTCCGCCTTTATCTTCACGCTCCTCGCCGAGGCGGTCACGACCACCGCGGACATCATCGCCCCCACCGTGCCGGCCGCGCTCAAGGCCGGCACCGTCCTCCTGTTGGAGGACGAGCCCGTGAACCGTGGCCGGTTGCAAAACTTTTTCACTGGCTGCGGTGTCACCTGCCTCGCCTGCGCCGATCTGGCCCAGGTGGACGAACAACTGGCCAGAGCCCCGGCGATCTCCGCCGCCTTGCTCGACGTCGAGCTCTTGGAAGCGCCCGAGGCGCAGATCTTGCGGGACCAACTCATCGCCTTCGACCTACCGGTGCTACTCCTTCTCGCGCCCGGCCAATCCGCTCCCGGCAAGGCCGACGCGCTGCCGGCGATCAGCCCGGCCGAAATTCGCGTTCGGGCCTGCGTCGCCAAACCGATCAAGACCTCCGCGCTCGTGCGGGGCCTGCACCAGCTCTTCCGCGGGACCACCGATTCCGAAGTCATCGCCGATTTTAATCCTCTCGCTGACGAAATTCCGCTCGATATCCTTCTGGTAGAAGACAACACGATCAACCAAAAGGTGGCCACCCGGCTGCTCGAGCGCCTCGGTTATCGCGCCGACACGGTCGGCAACGGCCTGGAAGCCCTGGTCGCGCTCGCTTCCCGCCACTATCACCTGATCTTGATGGACGTGCAGATGCCCGAGATGGATGGCTTCGAGGCCACCCGCGCCATCCGGCATCGGCTGCCGCCGGCGCGCCAGCCCAAGATCATCGCGGTCACGGCCAACGCTCTCAAAGGCGACCGCAAACGCTGCCTCGATTCCGGCATGAACGACTATATCTCAAAGCCGATCAAGTTGGATGAAGTCCGCGACGCCATCCGCCGCCAGTTTTCCTCGCCCGCCGACAAGGGAACCGGCGGTGACGATTTTAAATCGGATTAACCACGGTCTCAGCCGACCTGCGCCCGCCACTCCGCGATTTCCCGCGCCCACGCGGCGTCCCGGGCGAGATTGCATAACTCGAGCGGATCGTTTTCCAAATCGAAAAACAGCCACGGCGAGCCGTCCGCCTGGAGCACAAGCTTGCGCGTTTTCGCGCGCACCCCGCG
>JBEKQH010000032.1:0-9461 GCA_049519915.1 Opitutaceae bacterium | reverse complement strand
AGGCTCACGGTGAGGGTGTTCATCGCACCTTTTTGCGAGCTCTTCTCGCTCAAGGTGCAACCCCTCAGAGTGGCTGGTTTTGAAGTGGCCAGCCCTGGCCGGTTTTAACTGGCCGCTGACATCGGTTGAGGAGTCCGTGGGCGAAGCCCGACGGGCTCCTGGGAGGTTAATCAGAGGAAACTAGGGTCACTCGACCCTTGCAATTAGTTTACGGCAATGGTTCCACGTCCATCGTTCATTTAACGATTAAAATAAAAATGAAAACTAACCTATTCTTCCTTGCGCTATCGAGCGCTTTTCTCCTCGCCGCCAACCCTGCTGCTCGCGCGCAATTCGCCGCCCCTGGCAGCAGAACGGGCGATGTCCCGCTCGGCGCCGGCTGGTCTGCGACCACGGAGTCCTATTCGATCCAGACCTCGGCTGGCTGCACGGTGACCCCCAACTCGTCCGGCGGCGGCACCTTTTCCGTGCCTTCGGGCCGAGGACGCGCCGAGTTCCGGTTCAAAAACCTGTCGAAGTCGAAGACCGAGCAGTTCGAAGGATTCTTCACGGTCAACCGTTTTCCTTCCACCTCCCGTCAGGTTTCGGTCAAGCAGCTTCATGGATTGGATAACCCGTGGAGCATTGTCGAAGTGACGCCGGCTTCCGGAGGCGGGTTGGAGCTGGTCGAATTCGAGAGCAACTCCACGGTGCTCTTAAAAACAGTCCTCATCGGCACGATCTACCAAATGAATACCATCTATAATCCCATGACGAAAACCTACGATGTCTATGTCAACGGCACCTGGGTGGAAGAGATGGCCACTCACTCTTCCGACACATTCTACAACAAGATTGGGGCTTATACGACGGATTCAGGCAACGGTCCTGCCATGGTCACGTGGACGAATATCGCTTTCTGGACCGGCGGGACAAAACCGGCCAAATGAGCCGGTCATAGAGCACAAAGCGGATGGATTGATTCGGAAGCCATGAAGCCTGAAAAGCTTCCTGGCTTTTGAATTCAAAATCGATTTTCGACCTGTCCCTTGAACACCGTCATAAGCCGGTGAGATTCTTCGCTGCCGCTCCGAATGACAGTCGGTGTGCGTCGGGTGTCAGCTTCGCCTGTCATCCTGAGCGCAGCGAAGGATCCGGCGCGACTCTGCTGGGCGATGTCCAGTTGGATTCTTCGCTTCGCTCAGAATGACAATCGGCGCGCCCTGCCTTTTGCATCCGCTGAATTCGCGCTATCCGCGAGAGAAAATAATCGCCGAAGCCAAATCGAGTCTGGCTGCAGATTTCGATATTGCTGGTGCAATCTGGCTGGAGGCGCCTTTCGCCCGGTTGACAAACTCAGAGCTTCGGCGTCCCATGGATGACCAAGGTCGAATGATGCACCCCAAAGATAAGGACAAGCTTGTGCCGTTCATGGTCGGGAAAGAAAAGCCTCACCCCAATCCGAGCCAACGCCATTTTTATGGCACGCCCAAGTCGATGGCCGGGGGCACGACAAAAACCAAGCGCGGATCGTCGAGCAAGCCCTCCCGCGGGCGGTGAGGGGAATCCAACCGAACTAATTTTTACAGAAGGTCGCAAAGGAAACGAAGTGACTGGTGTCGGCTAGCATCAAGTTTGCACGCAGATCCAGTTCTAGCCTTTGATGACGGGAAGCCAGAGACGCTTCGCGCTTTTCTGTAAAAAGTCAGAGATTTATAAGGATAGGTCAAAAAAGGAACCCCCGCACAATTCTTACAACCGAGATGAATACCGTTAATACACGTCCGGATGGCTCTACGGTACGGCCAAATGGCTTGTGATCCCAATCACTTTTTACAACGGTTTGCACGCGCCGAAGTCAGTGCCATTCCTGACTCATTTTTACTCTCATGAAAACGATTACCAGCTTGCGCCTTTGGGCCACCCCGATTTTTTCCATCGCCTCCTCCGCAGCGCTCTGGCTGATGCCCATGGCCGCGCATGGCCAGAATATCTTTGTGGCAAATGTGGGCTACGACACTGTCGGCGAATACACGATCTCGGGGAGTCCGGTGAACGCGTCGCTTATTACGGGGCTAAATAGTCCCGTAGGCCTTGTGGTATCGGGCTCGGACATTTTTGTCGTCAATTACAATGGCAACACAATCGGTGAATACACAACTTCAGGGGCTACAATCAACGCATCGCTTGTAACAGGACTGGACAATCCCCGTAAGCTCGTCGTATCGGGCTCGGATATTTTTGTCACCAATTACGGTAACAACACAATCGGTGAGTACACAATTTCAGGGGCTACAGTTAACGCATCGCTCATTACAGGGCTGAACAATCCCGAGGGCCTTGCTGTATCGGGATCGAATATTTTTGTTGCGAATGCCAACAACGATACAATTGGTGAATACACAACCTCTGGTGCCACGGTGAACGCGTCGCTCATCACAGGGCTGAATGACCCTTTAGGCGTTGCGGTGTCGGGTTCGAGTATTTTTGTCACAAATGACGGTAATAGCACGGTTGGCGAATATACAACCTCGGGCGCCACCGTGAATGCATCGCTAATCACGGATCTGCATTTCCCGCAAGATATTGCGGTATCGGGCTCGGATATATTTATCGCAAATGGCAATGGCACCGTGGGTGAATATACGACTTCCGGCGCGACGATAAATTCATCGCTGATCTCGGGCGTTGAATATCTCAGTGGGGTCGCGGTATCATCCGTTCCCGAACCTTCCAGTTACGCTGCGATCCTCGGTGTGGCGTCTTTGGGTTTTGTGATGATCCGGCGGCGCCCGGTGCGTTAAAAGGGCGTCGAAACGCTGTGCGGCATCCCTAAAAGCTCTTTCGCCTTCAAATTTGTGCGAGGGATTTTTCAGGGACGGGTCGAAAAATATCGAAAAGAGGTAAGTGACGGTTTTTGGGATCAACGCTCGGTCGAATCGCCTGGCGTATGGACGGGGCGGGGGAGAGAATAAAACGCCACGCGGCAGCCGACGGTGTCTGGCTGGTCGGCGGCGAGATCCTGATTATAGCAGCCGGCCTTGAAGTACATCTCCGTTTCTCGCCAGCCCGCATGGTCATCTTGCGTCGCGGTCACACCGCCGGCGGTCACGATGAGCAGGCCGTCTTTCATTTCGATCGTGTAATCGATCATGTTTCCCAACGGGGCCTTGCCCAGGACATAGCGGGCCTCATGCGATGAAGAGGGGGAGGTGTGGCACCGCGCCGTCAGTTGGCCGTTGGTCCAGTATATCTTGCACACGGGGTTGGCTCCGGACGGGGCTCCATGGATCTGTCCGATGATCACTTCGCCGGTGCGTCCCACCTGCAAAACCTTGCATTGGTTGTGCATGATGTGATCCCCCGCGCAGCGCCAATTGAGGCGGGACGTAGCCGGGTCGATCTGCTCACGCAGCTCCGATCGCGTATGGGTTGAATTGGCCGTATGGCCGCCGGCCGAAGGAGACCAAAATATCATGGCGCCATCGACACCGGTATAGAAATTTGGGGACGTGTAGCCGGCCGTCAACTGCGACGCCCGAATCGTGGTGGCCTCCGAATCCGGTAGCGTGAGATCCCAGTGACTGAGGTCGAAATTACCCGCTGGAGGCCGAGCAGGATCGAGCCCCCTGGCCGATTGGGCTGGTGCACTGCATCCGGTCAATATCGTCGCGGCGAACGCGCCTAGGCATGGCACCAGCGCCGCAAAAATCTTCGTCGTTAGCAGAAACTTCGACATATGCAGGTTTTCAGGGACGGGTCGAAAAAGTTATAATTCGGAAACCGGGAAGCTGGGAATTTCCTTCCCTGTTTTGCAGCCGCTCGCGACCTAAATGCTATTTCAAAAACGCGCCCTAATGCAAAACATAAAGGAAGCTGAATTGCTTGTGGCAGTCTCGACATCGCGCGGCGCCAGCGGTTGCCTGGCGGAGCCTATCCAATGAATAACAGCGCGGACGGATTCAATTACCCCGGCCTTTACCTTCTGACTCACGATGGTCGGCGGATCCTGCTGACCCAGGAAAAAATCGATTCTTTTGCCAAAAACTTTGAAGCAAATCTTCATCGGTTTCCCATCGAGGTGAGGTGCGCGGTGAACTTCAAGCCTTGCGCGGTCTGTCCCGAAAAGGACGCGGCCGTGTTTTGCCACGCGTTGCCGGCCGCGCTTACCTTTTTTGAAGAACTGAAGGATTTCAAATCCGACGACCGGGCGGATGCCTTCTATAGCGACTCTCCGCGCAGCCATATTTGCGTGCGAAATATCACCATGCAGGAAGCGCTTCAATTTGTGGTCCTGATGAGCCTCCTCAAGGGTTGCGAGGTCGGGAGAAAATATGCCCGATATTTCACCGGTATTCATCCGCTGATGGAGACGTCGGAGTTGCTGGCCCGGCTTGACCTCAACATCTATTGGGACTGCAAGGGCAACCGCGGCAAAATCGAAAAAGAGCGGCGGGAATTCGCCAGCGAGATTTCCTGCGTCAGCGAGTGCCAGGTGAAACGGCTCCGGCTGGTCTGCGAGAATGACGCCCTGGTCAACGCTTTTGCCCGCACGCAGGAGCAAATCGAGAGGCTGGTCAGTTCGAGTGGGTCGGAATGGGCTAAGTCTTGACTCTTGAAAAATTAAGGGCGGGTCGAAAAAGTTATAATTCGGAAACCGGGAAGCCGGCGATTTCCTTTCCGGGATTCTCGGCTTCCTAATTAAGACGCCGATCTGAACGCTAAAGACGGGCCGGGGTTCAATGATTAGGGTAGGCCTGAGTTCTTTTGAACTTCAGGCCCCCGGCGACAGCACAATTTCCCGGGTCGGCGGATATCCGGAAATCATCCCCAATAACTCGAAGCGGGGTTGGGCGAGGGCCGGAACATAGAGAGAGAAATAGGCTTCGGCGGCCAGGGGCTCGATTGGGGCGCCGAGGCCGGAGGTCGATCTCTGGACATTCAACAATGGCCGCAGATAACAACGGACGCCGAACAACGTAGTCGGCGCGCGACTTTTTTGTCCGGAATAGGCCGGCAGCCGGCAGCCGAGGCCGGAGACTGATTTGACGATAACCCGAATCTTTAGGTCGAATTCGCCGGAGTGCGCCTCGGCCGACACGCGCAATGGAAGGCGGTAGACCGCGGCTTGCCCGGCTCCCAAGGCGAGGCGAAGGCGGCGCGAGCGGGGCAGGCCAAGGGTCTTGTTGGCCGGCAGGGACAGGGTCACATGACGCTGCCGCGAAGCATAGTTTTCGAGGAAAATCAGCAGGCAGGTGGGATTTCCCGGCTCGGCCTGTTCAGGTCGGAAAAAGCCCGTGACGGCCACGTCCATCATTGGGTGCTGAATCAAAAAGTTCAGATCCTTGCGCAGCAGATCGCGGTAGATTGGAAGATTTTTATGTCCCCGGGCCTCGAACCAGCACCACCAGCCCCGGGCCGCAAGCAGCCCGATCAAAAGCCCGGCCACCAGGCCGGGCAGAAACACGCCGGGACCGCTGCTTTCGACCGCGCCGAACAGCAGGAGCACCGCGCCGATCGATCCCAGCAGCGAGAACGTGAGCACATCGCCTCCGCCGCGGTATTTGCTGCCGCAGTCGGGTGCGTGGTCGCCGGGCAAGGCGAGCTGAAAGGGCTCGCTCATGAATGCAGTTTTTCCATCAGGACCACTCCGGAGTTATGCAGAAAATGAATGAGCATCGCCGGCCAGAGCGAACCGCTTTTTTGGACGGTCCAGCCGGCGGCGAGCGCGAGCGGCACGAGAAAAATGACAAATCCGAGCAGGTTATAATGCATGATGGCAAAGAGTAGCGCCGTCACCAGGAGGGCCTGCGCCGGCGGCATCACCGCCTCCAGCTTCTTTAGGATAATTCCACGAAAGGCGATCTCCTCGAAAATCGCGGGACAGACGGCCACACTTATGAACACCGGCCACCAGCCGTAGCCCGTTTTCAAGAAAGGCTCCGAATAGCGAAGCTCGGGCGATTGCAAGAGGGGATTGATGAGCCATGCGCTCAAACCGGCCGCGGCCAGGGTCAGGAGCGGCGCGAGCACGACGACGGGCGCGATTTCCCGTGCATGGCGCGGCGGCGAAAACAGGAGCGGTCCGACGAGTGTCCGCCAATGGCAGGCGAAGCCGACGATAAGGCCGTAAAAAATAACGTCGACGACGCTCGTGGTCCAGAGGGAGGGCCGGCCAAAGTGAAAGGCCCAGCCATAGAGGACCAAAACAGGCAGAATCATCACGGCGTAAAACACGCCGACCTCACGCACGGGCTGCAGCTCGCGGTCCGTGTCAAAGGTCTTCGCGGCCGCAGCCGGTGCCGACAAGTCGGCGATGGCTTGCGCGCAGAACCGGCCCGAGCGGCGATGCTCTTCGCGAAGCGTGTCGACCTCCTCGTGGCGCGCCCGGCGTCCGCATGATCCGCAATACATGGCGCCGCGGGGCAGAAGCCGATAGCAGGATTCACAACGCCAGGGTTTCGGGACCGAAGGTTCGGCCACCTCCGGCAGCGAGGCCCAGCCGCAGGCGGAGCGCCCACAGAGCAGGCAATATCCGGCCACCGCCAGATCGGGCGCGGTTTCGCATGCGTTGACGCGCGGTGGCACGAAAACAGTCTCGGCCGAAGTGGGGGGAATCGGATCGGGTTCCACGGAAACACTCAGTCGTCGCCGACGTGGCGGTCAGGGCTGGGCTTCAGTTTCCTTTTTTAGCGCGTAGCCCGATTTCACGGCCTTGGCCAGACCGGCAACGATCAAAATCTTAATGACGATTCCTTGTACAATCTGTTCGGGGGCCATCACCGCGTCGAGCGCCAGCACGCTCACATAGAGCATAAGCGCGACCAGGGCGGCGGCGAACGGAGCGCGTTTGGCCCACATCCACAAACCGAGGTAGATCAACCCCAAAAGGCTCACAGTGACGGCGATGTTAAGGAAAACCCTCTCCCGTGCCGGCAGATTGTTTGTCCGGGCCAGGACAAAGAAAACCACGCCGGCGAGAAGTTGCAGAATGGCAATCGCGAGGATGTAACCACGGCCGGAATTGACGGCCTGCTTATGCGTCGTTTTATGCTGGCTCTCGGCCAGCGTCGAAGGCGGATTTAACGGTGGCTCGGGATTCATGCCGGGGTAGACAGTATAATACTTTGCATGCTGCGGAGCCAAGGGGGTCGGCACAAGCGAAAAGCCGGCGGCCGGGCCGCAGGGGGACGATAGCGGGCGGACTCGGCAATTTTTTCGCATTTCCGCTGAGATTAGCCTTGTGCTCGGCTGGATGGCCGTGTTTTGCTGATTCTCCCACTTTTTTCTTGCGCGTTGGCGGCTTCGGCCGGTCAACGCTTCCTTCCGAAGTTTGGGATGAAAGTCCTGAAACTTCAAAGCGTTCACTTTTTTCCAAAAAGTTCTTGCTGACTTTTCGGGCAAAGGTAGCGTCTGCCTCTTTTCTCAAATTCCCGCTCCGATTTTATCTTCATGCCAACCATCAACCAACTCGTGCGCAAAGGGCGCCGCAAGGTCGTCACCAAATCCAAATCCCCGGCTTTGGCAGGCAACCCGTTTCGCCGCGGCGTCTGCGTGCAAGTGATGACCCGCACCCCCAAGAAGCCCAACTCCGCCATCCGCAAAGTGGCGAAGGTGCGCCTGACCAACGGCAGCGAAGTCATTTCCTACATCCCCGACGAAGGCCATAACCTCCAGGAGCATTCCATCGTGCTTGTCCGCGGCGGCCGTGTGAAGGATTTGCCCGGCGTGCGTTACCACATCGTGCGCGGCGCGCTGGATGCGACCGGCGTCGAGAAACGTCGCCGCAGCCGTTCCAAATACGGTGTCAAACGTCCGAAGAAGGACGCGGCCAAAAAAACCTCATAACCGGAGAATAATTTTTCATGTCACGCCGTCACAGAGCCGAGAAGCGCACCGCCCAGCCCGACATCCGCTACAGCAGCCCGCTGGTGGCGCATCTGATCAATGTCATCATGAAGTGCGGCAAGAAAAGCCTCGCCCAGCGCATCGTTTACGGTGCGTTCGAAAAAGTCAGCGAGAAGCTGCAAAAAGGCGACCCGGTCGACCTGCTCATCGGCGCGCTCGAGAATGCCCGCCCCCGCCTGGAAGTGAAGAGCCGCCGCGTCGGCGGTGCCACCTACCAAGTGCCCATCGAAATTTCCTTTGAACGCCAGGAGAGCCTGGCCCTGCGTTGGATCGTGGCCGCCGCCGGCAGCCGCAAAGGCACGCCCATGCAGGAGGCCCTCGCCGCCGAACTCGTCGATGCCTACAACAACACGGGCACGGTGGTGAAGAAGAAGGAAGACACCCACAAAATGGCCCAGGCCAACCGCGCCTTCGCCCATCTCCGCTGGTAAGGAATCACACCCATGTCTTCCGCCACTGACCTTCCGGCTATTACTGTCGTCACAGACAAGGCCAAGATTTCCCCGGTTAACGCCAAGGAGCGCCCGTTTCCGCTCGAATGGACGCGCAATATCGGCATCGCCGCGCATATTGACGCCGGCAAGACCACCACGACCGAGCGCATTCTCTTTTACTCCGGCGCCGTCCATAAGATGGGCGACGTTGACGACGGCAATACGGTGACCGACTGGATGGAACAGGAACGCGAGCGCGGCATCACGATCACCGCCGCGGCCATTTCCTGCGCCTGGAACGCCTCCTGCGGCCCATGGAAGGGGATTCAACAGCGGATCAATATTATCGACACGCCGGGACACGTGGATTTCACGGCCGAAGTCGAGCGTTCGCTTCGTGTTCTCGATGGCGCCGTGGCGGTGTTCGATGCCGTGTCCGGCGTGCAGCCGCAATCCGAGACCGTCTGGCGCCAGGCCAACAAGTATCGCGTTCCGCGCATCGCTTTCATCAACAAGATGGACCGGGTGGGCGCCAATTTCCACCGCGCGGTTGAGGACATCCGCACCAAGCTCAAGGGCAACGCGCATCCGCTCTTTCTGCCCATCGGCGCCGAGGAAAATTTCACCGGCCTGATCGACCTCGTGCAGATGGTCGCCTACATTTTCCCGTCCGAAGAAAAAGATCCGCTCGGCCTTAACCCGACGACCACGGAGATCCCGGCCGAGATGCTGGCCGACGCGAAATCTTATCGCGAAAAGCTGATCGAGGCCGTGGCCGATTACGACGACGTCATTGCCGAGAAGTATCTCGGCGGCGAGGCCCTTAGCACCAACGAGCTCATGCTCGCTATCCGCAAGGCCACCGTTTCGCTCAATTTCTGCGGCGTTGTCCCCGGCTCGGCCTTCAAAAAGAAAGGCGTCCAGCGCCTGCTCGATTGCGTGGTCAATTATTTGCCCAGCCCGATCGACGTTCCGCCGATGAAAGGGCAGGACAGCGACGGCAACGAGGTCATGGCGGTCGTGGACGATAAGAAAAAGCTCGCCGGTCTCGCCTTCAAGCTCTGGACCGATGCGTTCGTGGGCAAAATCGTATTTTTCCGGGTTTATACCGGCACCCTCGTTCGGGGTATGTCGCTTTAT
>JBEKQH010000031.1:0-9530 GCA_049519915.1 Opitutaceae bacterium | reverse complement strand
CCTTATTGGCCATTCACTCTTGTTACTTGTGACTTGATACTTGTTACTTCCGTCCTTTGGTCGTTCTGATTTTGCCCCCCGCGCCCATTTCTTGAGCGCTTGTCCGGTCAAAGATCGCTCGCACGCCTCGATCTCGCCGCGCGGGCCGGCGAAAACCAGGTCGCCGCCCTCCCCGCCTCCGCCCGGACCGAGATCGATCAGCCAGTCGGCGAGGTGGATGACGTCGAGGTTGTGTTCGATGACGATGACGGTGTTGCCCGCGTCGCGCAGCTTGAAAAGCAGATCCATCAAACGCTGGATATCCGTCCAGTGCAGCCCCGTCGTGGGCTCGTCGAGTATATAGAGCGTTTCGCCTTGTTGCCGCTTGCTCAGCTCGAGGGAAAGCTTGATCCGCTGCGCCTCGCCGCCGCTCAAGGTGGTGGACGACTGCCCGAGCGCCAGATAGCCAAGGCCGACCGCTTCGAGCGTCTCAAGTTTTTCCATCACCCGGGGGATATTGCGGAAAAGTTGCAAGGCCTCGCGCACCGTCATGGCCAGCACGTCGGCGATGGACCGGCCGTGAAACAGGACCTCCAGCGTCTCGCGGTTGAAGCGCTGCCCGCCGCAACTCGGGCACGGCGCGTAGGCGTCGGTGAGAAACTGCATGTCCAGCTTGATGACCCCGTCGCCCTGGCAACGCTCGCAGCGGCCACCCCGGATGTTGAACGAAAACCGGCTCGCCTTGTAACCGCGCACCTTGGCCAGCGGCACCTGCGCGAAAAGATCGCGCAGCAAATCGAGCAGGCCGACGTAGGTCGCGGGATTCGAACGCGGGCTGCGCCCGATGGGTTCCTGGTCCACTTGCACGAGCTTCTGGAAAAAATCCAGATTCTCGATCTGGCAGTGTCGCCCGGGAATGGTTTTGGCACCGTTCAATTTTCGGGCGGCCGCGGCGGCGAGAACGTCGTTGACCAACGTGCTTTTGCCGGAACCGCTGACGCCTGTGACACAGGTGAGCAGGCCGACGGGAAACCTGGCGTCGATGCCGCGCAGATTGTTCTGGCGCGCCTCCCGCACGGTCAGCCACGCCCCGTCGGGCTTCTTGTCGACGGCGTCCTTTAGCACCGCCAGCGTCCGCGCGAGATAAGCGCCCGTGGGCGATTGCGCCGCCGGCAAGGCCGCGCAGGCGGCCGGCGGGCCTTGAAACAGCACATTTCCGCCTTCCGTGCCCGCTCCGGGGCCCAATTCCAAAAGTTCATCGGCCGCGCGCATCGTATCCTCGTCATGTTCGACCACGAGCACGGTATTGCCGCGGTCACGCAGCTCGGCCAGCGTCGCCAGCAGCTTCTGGTTGTCATGGGGATGCAGGCCGATGCTCGGCTCGTCGAGCACATAGATGACGCCGATCAGGCCCATGCCCAGCTGCGTCGCCAGGCGCACGCGTTGGGCTTCGCCTCCGCTCAGCGTGGCATAGTCGCGATCCAGCGTCAGGTAACCCAGACCGGTCTCGAGGAGGAAATGGAGCCGCTGCTCGATGCCGGTGACGACTTCGCGCACCGCTTCGTCCCCGCCCAGTGCGGCCGTCAGCTCGCTGGCGAAGGCATGCGCGCCGGCCACGTCGAGCGCCATGAACTGGGGAAGGTCACTGGGGTTTGCTTTAGACTCTCGACGCTTGGCTCTCGACTTTCCACCTGCGGCACTCGCAGCTTCACCCCGGCGCTGCGCGCATTGAGCCGCGCGCCGTGACACTCGGGGCACTCGCCGCTGACCATGAACGTCGTCAACCGCGCGCGGAAACCGTCGCTCATCGTGGCCCGCCAGCTCTCGTCGAGCAGCGCCAGCACGCCCGAAAACGGCATCGCCTTCGGCGTGCGCATGCGGCGGAGCTTGAACGAAAACAGCCGTTCGCCCGCCCCATACAGAAGGGTTTTACGCACCTCGGCCGGGAGGCGGGCCCAAGGCATTTCGGCATCGAACGGCAATTGTTCGGCCAGTTGCCGGAGGGTGGCGTTGTTCTTAATGATAAGATTCTTCCCGCCAATGCGCCAGGGTTTGAGCGCGCCTTCGCGCACCGATTTATCCGGATCGGGCACGACCAGTTCGGGCGCAAAGCGAAGTTTGCGGCCGAGTCCGCCGCAGGCAGGGCATGCGCCGGCGTTGTGGTTGAAGGAAAAATGCCGCGGAGTGAGCTTTTCAAAAATGTCGCCGCACACTTCGCAGGCCAGCGACTGGCTGAGCGCCAACTCGCGCCACGGCCCATCGCTCGCTTTCTGGGCCATGACCAGGGCGCGGTCGCGGCCTTCGCGAAAGGCCAGCTCCAGCGAATCGGCCAGACGGCTGCGTTGGTCGGCGCTCGCCACAAGGCGATCGACGACCAGGTCGACCGCGATCCCGCGGGCACCCGCGCCGGGCGGCACGAGTTGGGGATCGTCGAGATCCTTGATTTCACCGTTCAGTCGCACGCGCTGAAATCCGCGTTGGCGCAGCCGGGGCAGTTCGTCGCGCAACACGCTCGGTTTGGCGTTCAGCACGGGTGCGAGCAGCATGATGCGTTCGCCCGCGCATTCGGCGAGAATGCGCTGGACGTTGTCATCAAGCGAACGCTGCACGATGCGGCCGCCGTCCTTGGGGCAACGCGATTCGCCGCACAGCGCCCAGAGCAGCCTTGCGTAGTCGGCGATCTCCGTAGCCGTGGCGATGGTGCTGCGCGGCGATCCCCCGCCTTCTCGTTGTTCGATGGCCAGCACGGGCGACAAGCCATGGATGAAATCGACGTCGGGCCGTTTGAGCTGCTCGAGCATCTGCCGCGCGGAGACGCTGAGCGACTCGATGTATTTTCGATAGCCTTCCGCGTAGATCGTGTCGAAGGCAAGCGACGACTTGCCCGAGCCGCTCGGCCCCGTGATGACAACGAGCTGACCGCGCGGAAGGCGCAACTCAAGGTTCTTCAAGTTGTGCTCGCGCGCGCCTTTGACGTGGATGTGCGTGGCCGCCTGCATGGTGAAACAGGCAAACTATCCGACAAAGCCGGGGCGTAAAGTGCGCACCGTATCTTTTGCGCGTTTCAACGTTGCTTTCGTTCCGCCCGTGGCCGCAGGTTTTGTCGCGTCAGAGGAAGAAAAAGTGAAACTCTCGAAACTCCGCCTTGCGTTTCTCGACCGCTACGCCGACGCCGGCCTGCTTCTCCTGCGGAGTGGGCTCGGAATCATGTTGGCCGGTCATCACGGCTGGCCGAAGCTCATGGGCGGCCCGGAGGCGTGGCGGCATACCGGCCACGCCGTGGCTTACCTCGGCCTGCATAGCGGTTATGTCGCCTGGGGCCTGTTGGCGGCGCTGACCGAGTGCGTCGGCGGAGTGTGCCTCGTGCTGGGGTGGGCCACGCGGCCGGTCGCCCTGGCCCTGGCGGTGGGAATGTGCGTAGCGTCCATCGAGAGTTATTATCGATATTTTCCCTTTGTCGGATGGAGCCTGGCCGCCTGGCCATTCGAACTCGCCATCGTCTTTTTCGGCCTGTTTCTGCTCGGCCCGGGCAAATACTCGCTCGATTCGGGCGTTTGACCGCGCCCAGCGGCCACCCCTTCGCCCCAAAAAGCACCGGCGGCGAAGTCTCCATACTCTCACCCTCCTTCGCCCTTTCGACGGGCTTAAGCAAAACCGCTTTCTCGGTCTTTCCGACCTTTGCGATCTTTGCGTTAAAAAGGATCGAGGGTCGTGCAGAAATTGAAGGTCCGGTTATTCAGATTTCGCGTTTAAAATTGATAAAGCCGAATTCGCGGTTCCGGGCAATCGAGACGGATCGAAATAAAACCTCCATTTTTTGTGCGCCCAGATCGGCCCGGCATACTCCACGCCGATACGCGGGGTCGCCTGCACCAGGCGCCGAGGCACTCTCACCCCGCGGTCTTCAATCCATAGTCCGCTCGCCCGTCGGGCGGGCCAGCCATTGAGACGGCGATCGACGCCAAGTCGTCGGGTCACGCGGCCGGGGCCGTGTATGTCCGCCACGCCGCGGATCAAGATTGCCGCCGGATAGTCGCGCGGGCCGGTCACAAGATTAAGCATCTCGTGCACGCCGTAACAAAGATAGACGTACCAACGTCCGCCGGGTGCGAACATAACGGCATTGCGCGGCGTGCGTCCACGGTCGAGGTGCGCATGGCTGGCCCGATCGCGCGGCCCGTCGTAGGCTTCGACTTCGGTAATGACCACGGCCGTCTCGCGGCCCTGCCGGGCGCGCACCAGCACCTTGCCGAGGAGCCACCGGGCCAGCACCGCGGTCTTTTTCGTGCGCAATACTTTTGCCGTCACCATGCTCATTTCACATTTTTCCGTAACGTCTTGCCCGCCGGCCCGCCACGATGCAATCACACCTTCCAAGATGAAGCCGCCGATCTATACCCTCACGGGAAATCTGCTCTGGGAAAAAACCCTGACGTTTTCCGGCTGGGCTCCCGGCCAGACCCAGCGGGCCGTGGCCGAGTCCTTCCAAGTCGGCGGCAAAGGAATCAATGTCGCCCGAACGCTGGCGCGACTGGGCACGCCGGTGACCGCATTATGCTTTCCCGGAGGAGCGACGGGCACGGACTGCCTAGCCTGGTTGCGCGCCGAAAAAATCCGGTTTCGAGCGTTCCGCACCGCGGCGCCCACGCGCATCGGGGTCGTGGTGCGTGGCGGTCCGCGTCGCGAAACCACCTTCTTCAGTCCCGATCGGCCGCCCGCTGCCTCCGGCTGGCGCGAGTGCGCCGCCTTTCTCGAAGCCCGCCCAAAGCGTTCCTCGCTGGCCGTATGCGGCAGCTTACCCGGTTGGGCCAGGGCGGAGGCGGCCCCGTTGCGAGCCGCGATCGAACGTTGGCTGGTGCAAGGGCGTTTTCTGGCGGCCGATACCTACGGGCCGCCACTCGCCTGGATGGCAGCGCGCCCGCTCGATTTGGTAAAGATCAATCGCGACGAATTCGACTCTCTTTTCCCGTCCGCGGCCCGGCGCAGGGCCATGGCCCTGCGCTTGCGCGGCGCCTGCCAACGCGGGCCCGTGCGGCGGTGGATCGTGACGGATGGCCCGCGGCCCGTTTGGTTTGTGGAAAGGAGTTCGGCCATGCCCGCCTGCTTGGCTCCGCCCCGCGTGCGCGAGACGTCGGCCACCGGTTCGGGCGACGTGCTTTTCGCGTGTATCCTTGATTCGTTGCTCCAATCAGGTTCAACTCTGGCCCGGGCGGTGACCTTGGCCCTGCCTACGGCCGCCGCTCACGCCGCCCGTCCGTTAGCTGCGAACAAGTAGCTTAAGCCGCTGTCAGAGAATCCGAAACCCCCACTCTTTTAATCATGAGAAAAGGTCCAGTCAGCGTCATTATCGCCGTCCTCGTTTTAATCGCTTCATTTTTCGGCTATCGCAGTTGGAAAGAGAAGACAGACCGGGATCTGGCCGGCCAACGCGAGAGCGCCTTGGAAGCCGGCAAGGCCGACGCCGAAAAACGCGCCGCAGCCGAAGCCGAGGCCGCCCGGCTGGCCGAAGAACAGGCGCGCCTGGAAGCCGAGGAAAACGCGCGCAAGCTTGCCGATTTGCACTCAGCCCAAGTCGAGGCGGAGGCCGAGCGCCAGCGGGCTAACGACCTAGCGCGCAAGGCCGAGGCGGAGAAAGAACGCTTGGAACAGGCCAAGGCCGAGGCCGACAAAGAGGCGGCCCAGCTGACCGCCGAGCGCGACAAGGCGGAAGCCGAAGCCGAGTCGGCCCGGAAAGCAGCCATGCAAAGATTGGCCGAGCTCGACCAAGAAAAACGCGCCGCGGTCGACCGCGAGACCGCGCGACTGGCTGCTCTCCAGCGTCAAAAAGAGTTGCAGGAGAACTTAGCCTCGATTGAAGAGCTTCCCCACGCCGTCTACCCCAACGACTACAAACGCCGCGAGCACTACTATCTCGATATCGAAATGATCAATAACGAGATTCAGAGCGAAAACGCCGCCAACGGCAAATTATCGCCGCTCAAATAGGCCCGGGATGTTGTCGGCATCCTATTTTTAAACTCCGCCAAGGTCCAATATTAGCGATCGGCTTCGACCAAGTCATTGATCTGTCGCCCAAATGGCGGAGCCATTTATTTAGGATCCCGTAGGCAAAGCCCTACGGGTTCCTGTCCTAATTTTTTAAATAAGCCTTGCACCATGGCGTGGAAGACTTTTTATCTCACCTTTCTGTTTATGAAAGCCACCATCAAAACCCAAGGCCAGCAGTTCGCAGTGAGTGAGGGCGACATTCTCACGGTCAACCGCTATCCCAAGACTGAAACCGGCTCGACCATCGAGATCACCAGCGTGTTGTCCACCGGCGAGGGTGCGGACTTTCGCGTGGGCACTCCCCTTCTTTCCGGCGCACGCGTCACGGCCACGGTTTTGGAGAATAAACGCGGTGACAAGGTTATCGTGTTCAAGAAGAACAAGCGCAAAGGCTACGCCCGCAAACGCGGTCATCGCCAGGAACTTTCCGTCATCAAAATCGAGTCCATTCAATCTTAAGGAACCGCCATGGCGCATAAGAAAGGCCAGTCCACAACAACCAATGGTCGCGAGAGCCACTCCAAGCGGCTCGGGATCAAGAAATTCGGCGGCCAGGCCGTCATTGCCGGCAATATTCTCGTCCGTCAGCGCGGCACCAAACTCCACGCCGGCACCGGGGTCGGAACCGGCCGCGACTTCACGCTCTTTGCCTTGAAAGAGGGCACTGTGCAATTCGACAAGACCCATCGCAAGGTTAACATCGTCTAGAGGTCGAAAAATTTTGCTTTCCAACGCAGCCTAAATAAGGCTGCGTTTTTTTATGCCACTGCCTGATGACCGTTTGCAGGAATTGCGTCGCCAGCGCGCCTACGTCCAGGAGCAGCTGGCTTGGCTCGACCGGGAAATCGCGTCCGCTTCCGGCGAAACCGGACCCGCTCCGGAGGCGACCGCCCCGGAAATCGCGCCCGTTATGCCGGCCGGTCAACCGGCGGCACCTTCGGCCGAAAGCCCCGATATCGACGCATTGATGGCGTCTTATAAGGCCGAAACCCAGGCAAGCGCTTCCAGCGTCCGCCGAGGCTGTTTTCTTGCCTTTGGCGCCGCGCTCCTGCTTTTTGCCCTCTGCGTCGCTGCCTTCTACTATTACGTCAGCACCCACCCCTCTCCGCCGGGCCATTAAGCGCCATCGGAAGGCGGAAAAGGCACCGCTGTTAGCGCGAAAAGAAATTTTCGAACCAAGACGCGATTTGCCGGTCTAGCGCGCCGGAATTGAGCCAAACGACCATGCATTTGCCGGCGTCGAATGGGGCGAGCGATGAAGAGATCGCCCGCCTCTGCCGGCAGGTTTGTCTCTGCCGGACGCGGGGGGAGACGGCCGAGGCCAGCCGGTTTGAGATCATGCTGCGGGCCAAGCTCTCCACAGGTTTTGACGAAGCGGTTTTGCAGGAGATATTTTCGGCTGAGCAACGGCGTGTGATCGACGCACTTATGTTGGCCGAATTGCTCGGGCCGCTTCTGGCCGAGAAGCTTACCTTCGCCTCGTCCAACGGACCCCCGGTCCGGGTTGTCTCTGTCATCGACGAGACCCCGGCCACTGACAAAAAAGCCCGGTCGACGGAAATCGCCGATCTCATTGAGGGCATGTTGGTTCAAGAACGGATCGCACGCGGCCACGCCGCCTGATTTTTGCCTGCTCCCATCGGTCCAACCCTAAACCAATAAACAAATTGAACACGACTACCTTGGAAAAGTCTCTTGATAAAACAGAAAAAATCACCATTCCCGCCGGCAATTCCGGCGGGGCGGCGACCCCGGCCCGGCGCGCTGATCGCAAAAGCATTCTGGTGGGCTTTGACCTCGGCACGAACAAATCTTGCCTGCTGACCGGCGTGCCGGGATCCAGCGATATCGTTGGCAGTAAGATCATTCCGTCCGTCGTGGGTTATGTCCGCGATGGCATCGTCGACGGCATCATTGCCGGCAACGCCAGCATCCTTTTCGGCGAAGAAGCGCTCCGCAATGTCCTGCATGTAAATCTTGTGGCACCGCTCGATCGCGGCGTCATTAAGCATCGCGAGGCCGCGCGCGATTTTCTCCAACATGTCCGGACGCTCGCCGACCCGAGCAACAACGCCGAAATTCGCGCGGTGGTCGGCATTCCCGCCAACGCCGACGAACAGGCCCGCGAGGACATTCGCCAAGCGGCTACCGGAGTTTTTGACCGCATTTTGCTGATTCCCGAACCGTTTCTGGCCGCGCTTGGCTACCGGGACGACGCGCGTCTTGGTCAACCGGGTTATGTGGATCCAGTGACCAATTCGCTTTTCATCGATATCGGCGGAGGCACCAGCGACCTCTGTCTCGTACAGGGTTATTTTCCCACGCCTGATGACCAAATCAGCATTTCCTTCGCCGGTGACGCGGTCGACGACCTGATGCGCCAGGATATCGACCGGGTCTATCCTAATAACGGGCTGACTCACCTGCGCATCCGAGAAATAAAGGAAAACCACGCCTACGTCGGCGCCGTCCGCAAACCGATCGACGTCAAGGTCATCATGGGCGGAAAGGCCCACAATCTCGAACTCGGCGAAGTCATCGGCCGGGCCTGCAATACGCTCATCGATAAGATTTATCCCTCCCTCACCACCCTCATCGGGCGGGCCTCGTCCGACGGCGTTGTCACGTTGCTGCAAAATATCATTGTGACTGGCGGCGGCTCCCAGATCAAAGGCATCGATTCGGTTCTGCAGAAGAAACTGGCCGATGACAGTTATGAGTCGCCTAAGGTCCGCCTCGCCGGTCAAGACTACAAGCGTTACGTCGCCTTGGGTGCGCTCAAGGCCGCCCGCGCCGCGCGCGAAAATCAGTGGCAGTACCTTCTGGCATAATTTTTACGTTTTTAAAGACGTTAGCCGAAGCATAAATCACGCATTTTCGCTGCTGTACGAAGCTGCCTCGCCAGTCTCTCCCTATTTTGTAAAACGTATAAATTAGGTAAATCGCTAGGGGGTTTCATGGAGCATATGCAGGGGTTTCCCTAGATGGCTTTGTCAGCCGCTTAGGCGTAGGCTGACCGTCCCATGCTTCTAGGTACCCTAACTTCCGACAAAAAAGACACGATGGCCGCCCTGCTGTCACAGGGCTTTCAGGAAATAGCGATCCTCTCTCAACGCGGAAAAATCCAAGAGGCCAAGTCCCTGGCCTCAGCCCTGGCACCGATTCTGGTCAGCGGCAAAGACCCCAAGTTTGATCTCGCAGCAACCGCCGCAAACTTTGCCCGGCATCATCAGGGCTACCCGCCGACCGACGACCGGACAGACTGGTATCGGGTTTGGACTGGATTTGTTTCCGATTTGCAAGGGGGCCGCTCTTCCGTGGCAGCCTAGGCGACTGCGCCTTTCGGCTCAAACACCCGCGCCTTTGCTCTACCCGCAAAGGTCCGGGTGTTTTTTTATCCCGCGCTCGGGTAACTCCCCAGCCATTTCACGAGCGGGCAGAATTTCTTTAATTCGGCCAGCGCCGCTTTCATGTTCTCATCGTTATAGTGACCGGTCACATCG
>JBEKQH010000030.1:0-9633 GCA_049519915.1 Opitutaceae bacterium | reverse complement strand
TGCCCGCCGCCAACGAGGCCTGCGCCTTGGCAAACTGCTGCACGGCCATTTCATGGTGGAGGTTGCCAATGCGAAACAGCGCGACATCCGAGAGCGCGACCTGGTCGATCTTCCGCACATTGCGCAGCCAGAAATAACCGGCCGAGACTCCCAGCACGTACACGATCAGAAGCGTCGTCGCCACCACCGTCGCCAGTCTCACGCCGTTGACGCGCAGGGCATAGGTGTGTTTTTCGTCGTCCCGATAAAGGGCGAGGCTGCCAAACAAATTCGTTTTGACCAGGGTTTGCCCGGGAAGTGCGGTCATCGTTTTCATCGGTGCTTATTTAGTGCGCGGACGCCTGGGTGGCCGCATCCGCCGCCGGGGCGCTGGCCAAAAGTTTCTCAAAAATAAAATAGTTCGCATCGCGACCGGGCGCGGTTTCGAAAAATTCCTGGATCAGGCCCGGATTCGCGCTGAATTTTTCGAGCACAAAAACGGCCTTGCCGCCTTTGGTATCCGTCGTCTCCTCGCGAAAGGCCATCGTCAGGCCGGCCACTTCGCGAAAATCCGAATAACGGACGCGGATGCTGGGGCCGTATTCGTCGCACACTTCGTGAAAGGTATCGGGATCGAGGCAGGCCACGTATTGCGAGCCGTCGGGACGATGCACGGCCAGCCGGTAAACTTTTGCGCTATCGAGGGTGCCGTCCGCCAACCGTTCATAGGTGTAATTGTCGAGTTCGCTAAAGAGCGGATTGATGAATTCGGTCAAATAACGCCGGGTTCCGAGGGCTTCCTTGCGCGCGACCTGCGCTTGGGCGCCGGGAACGACCTGCCAGAATTTCGTGCCGTCATTGGCCAGAATGTAGCGCGTAGCGCCGCCGACTACCACGTGCATCCGAAAACGGTCGGGCCGCAGTTTGAAGAGCAGGAGATGCTGCTCCTTGCCTTTCATGTCCGTCAGCGTGCCCTCGATTTTGTAAGCGCGCAGATTCTGCAGCGCCAAGTTCTTTTGATTGTGGGTCGAAAACGCGGCCAGGATATCGTCCGCCGTCAGCTCCTGCGGTTTGGCTTGCGTGGGCTGCGCGGCCGCCGTGCCCGCGCGGCGCGCCTCGGTCAGCAACGGGACGAGGTCGTCGTCGTCGATATGGCCCTCGAGCAACTGCCGATAATAGGCCTGGTAATAGGTTTTCAACTTTCCCAGCACAACCGTGGCGGCTTGCGGAGTGGCGGGCGACGACGGATTTTCCGCGCCAAGCAACACCTGCACCCGCCGGCCGGCGAGTTGCTCGCGCAAGGACGCTTGCGCGCTACCGGGGAGCTGAACAGCGAGATGACGAAGCAACATCGACTGGAAATCGGCGGCCGTGACACCGCCCGTAAGCAGGCGCTCCATTTTGTCCGGCTCGCGCCATTGCAATTCTTCAAGGAAATGCTGAGCCGCTGCGGCCACCGCAGCCGGCGGACACGACGGCGCCAGATCCCGCATCCAGCCGCTCACCCGGGAAAGCTGGGCTTCGCTGAACTTCGGCGCCGCCGGCTCACTCGGAGCGGACAGTTTCAAGTTCACGGCCCCGGCCGCGGCAGGTACAGCGTTATTCGCCGCCCACCCGGGGGAGGCGAATAATAGGCATATCAGAAACGCGGATACGTTAAATCGCATAGAGGCGGTTTTGGAGAAACACCCCATAATCGGCCTGGGGAGATTCCGGGGTCAAGGGAGCGGTGAGGTTCCAAGCGGTTATTTACACATTTGCAGCAATTCCGTCACCCGACCGTAACAATTTGTCTCAAATTTGGCTTTTCCGAGGATTGTGCCGATAAAAGGATGCGGAAGGAGGGCAGGAAACGAACAGCCGATCATTGGTAGCCAGCAGCACGCCGGTGGCAACCGGTTTTTTATCACCCGCAGTCGGTAATTAGCGGCTCGTTCCGATCCATTAGGGACAGGCGAAAAAATAAACCCGTCAGAATCCGTTTAATATTTATAAGTCGTTATATTGTAATATATAGCGATGATTTTATATTTTTATTTGCAAACGACTAACTTATGATCTAACCGGGAGGGTCAGACTGGTTGTTGGCGCCGGCCCCTTCCCTTCCCGCTTGCGGAAGCCTATTTGCCGGCGCCCTTTGTTACGCGATGGAGACAAAACGCCGACGCTTATGTAACATTTATGCCGATGAGGAGCGCGCACCTTGACACCCCTCGCTAGGAGACGGTTACTGCCAAGAGCCAACGCACTTTCAAGTCAACTGCGTCATAGTTTGCCCGTGCTCTCGCCCTCGCCTTTCGGCGGCCACACTTTTTTAGATTAACCTTATCCTACCATGGTGATCACACAGCCGATGAAGACCGACAAAACCCAACGACCGGATGTGCGGGCGCTGGGAACGTTTCCCCGGCCGGACAGCGGGACCGTCGACGAGTCATACTCGCCGCCACCATTGGCTATCAATGTGGTGAAACATCCGCTGGTTCAAAACGCTCTTTCGCTGCTGCGGAACAAGCACACGTCCACCAAGCAGTTTCGGACCTACAGCAACCAGCTTCTGGCGCTGTTGACGATCGAGGCGGTGCGCACGCTGCCGACCCGCGAAGAAACGGTCGAGACTCCGGCCGATTCCGCCAAGGTTTCGGTTCTCGACAAGCCGGTGGTTTTTCTTTCGCTCACGCGCCACGGCTTGGGCCTGGCCCATGGCATTGCCGAATTCGTCCCTGGCATGTCGGTCGGCTCAATCAACATCGACCGCGGCCGCGATGGCAAATCCCCCGAGCCGCGCGTCCACTTGGTGAACGCGCCGATGTTAAAAGATGCCCGCGTCATCGTCTTCGATCCCATCGTCGGCGCCGGTTATTCAGCCAGCTGTGCGCTTCATGCCGTCCGCAGCTCTGGCGCATCCGATCTTTCGCTCCTCAGTTTCCTGATCAGCTCGCCGGGCCTGAACCGTATCCAGATGGCCATCCCCAGCCTGACGGTGTGGACGGCCGCGGTCGACCCCGAATTGGACACCAAGCACGGCCCGATGCCCGGCATGGGAAACTTCGCCGAGCGTTTATACGGTTAGGAGTGTCCACCCGCGCTGGTGCACGGATGGACACTCCTTAAAGAAAATGGCTGTGCCATTTTCAGGAGCGGAAAGGTTTAGGCGGGACAAAACAGGGGATGTGTTGCGGAGAGGCACGGCGACAAGACTCGTCACGGTCGACCGATAAATTTTTCTAAATTTTCGACCCGTCCCTAAAAAACCGTCCCTGCGAATCCGGTCCCTTTAAGGCCGAGAAGCCGCGTGGGCCTCATTGATCGCATCCTGGAACAATGCGCGATCCTCCTCGGCGCCCCTATCTGTCACGTGGTCGCGGTCAAGGTAGAAGAAATTTCGTCCCTCCGCATACCGAATGGATCCGTCCTTCTGGTAGAATGGAATATCCGCTCTTAGGACCCGGAGGTTCGGGAAGTCCGTCGTCAATGTCTCCAACTTGGCAAGAGCCTGTTTTCTCATGAATTCTCCCGAGTCGGGGCCCAAAATGGGCAGGTTGTTTCCCGCGCCTTCGCACCATACGACGTACGCCCGTGGGCTAATGCTAACGGGTAGGTTTACGATGGGGATCTGGGCCACGAAGAAGATGCGCCCCGCCATCGGGCTTATTTCCTTTAGAAACCCCCGGGACCTTGCTTCGAATTCATTTGGATCTTTGAATCTGGCCCAGAGATCGGCAACGAAAACCGCCTCTGGCCGCCATGCCCCAAGGTATTTTCTTCGCGCTTCATCGAATTCCTGAGCTTCCCGCTTCGAGGGGAACAGCGGGTTGACCGTCGCCTCAAAGTAAGCCGGGGTCCCACAGTCCGCGCCAAAGTAGGCAACCGAGATGTTATTCTTACGACAGATGTCGTCGATGAGCTTCGAAAACATCAACGCTTGCGAGCTGCCAAGCACGACCACTCTCGGATAACCGCCCCCGTAGAGGTGAACAATGCCGCCCTTCCGCCAAATATCTTTCTCGTGAAGAGGGCAAGGAACACTGTCTACGCCGTTAAGAAGCGCGACCGTTTTTAAATCTGCCGGATCCGAATTTCGCCCCACGTCAAAGAGCAAAAGAGAGCTGGTCGGAGTATCGAATCGGTGGCCCGGGTCGACCTCGACGCGTCGACCCGCAACGACAACGCAACCCAAAACCGCGATGGAAAATCCGGCGACAATGGTCGCCAGGCGCCACGAACGGCCCGGACCTCTATTGCGCAGGGGCCGCTCAATGCCGATATAGGCCGCCCAAGCCAGCAAGATTCCGGCCAGCCCTCCTGCCGCCGCTCCCACCAGCTGCGGCAGTCCGAAGAAGGCGGCTTGCGTTTTTCCAAAAATGATCATCGGCCAGTGCCACAAATAGATTGAATAGGAAAGCTTGCCCGTTTGCACCATGAACCGCGTCGAAAGCAGACGCGATATCCGGCTGTCCCCCGCCGCCACCGACACCAGGACCAGGGCCGTTCCAACCGTAGGGGCAAGGGCCGCGAATCCCGGAAATTTGACCGCGTCACTGATCCACCAGAAGCCCGATACGATAAGGCCAAGCCCGGTCCAACCGGCGATCTCCCGGGTTCTCTCGCCCCACGGCACCCGCCGTCGCGCTCCGTTCACGCGAATGGGCAGCCGGTGCGCCGCGAGAGCCGCGCCAAGCAGCAGCTCCCAAACCCGGGTCGGCAAAAGATAGAATGTCGCCGCTGGACTTGTGCCGGTGCCATACAAGCAAAGTCCAAAGCTGAGCAGTGTGGCCACGATGAGCCACGACCGGATTCGGCCAGGCTGAGATCGAGTAAGAAGCAGGAGCGTGCTTGGAAATAGCAGGTAAAATTGCTCCTCGATGCCCAGAGACCAGAAATGCGTCAAAGGAGCCCATCCGGCATCGGTTCCCCAGTACCCGCCCAAATTTCTCCAAACATAAAAATTCGAGAGATTGAATAGCGTCCACAATCCGTGAACCGCCGGTTGAATCGCCGCGTTCGGCGGAAGGAAAAATGTCCAAAGAAAAATAACAACGAGAACGGTGACGATAGCGTTCGGCAGCAGTCGTTGTATCCTGCGAAGATAAAACTCCTTGAGCGAGAAGCGACTTTGGCCGATATCGTACAGAATTATGGATGTGATCAAATATCCGGAAAGAGCGTAAAAGACATCCACTCCGGTAAATCCGCCTGGGAGAGCCGCCGGCCATACATGAAAGATCAATACCGCCAAAATAGCGACGGCTCTGATCCCGTCGAGAGGCGCCAAATAAGGCCTGCCTCCAGGCTCGCCAAGGTGTTTTTCGGCGCAAGCGTCAGCTATTAAACGGCTTCTATCGCCATTGAATACCTTATCATCGCTCAAACCCGCCGAAAGGTCTTTTAACTGCCGCGGGAACGGTGGATCAAGGGGAGTTGTCTTGAATTGATCTTCCGAAGGAGCAGGCGGCATTTGCCCGAATAGTCTTAATTCCGACTTCCGGAGATCAAGCTTGATTGAATTCCACCGAGATCTCTCCGGTTACGGGAAAGTTAAGTTTGGGTGACGCCGGCCTTCCGCGACAGACGTTTTCCCTATTTAAACCGCTCATCAGCAGTATCGGCGGGAAGAATACGATGCTTGAGCTTCTCGAAAAAAGGCACGATCGACTCCGCCAGCGTTTCCCCGTTCTTCGCCCCGAAGAAGTCGACCGCCCGGCGGGTATTGGCGCAAGCCTCGGCCATCGCCTTTTCATCCCACAACTTCGCGGCGGCCGCCTCGATCTCCGGCTGGCCGGCCCGGTTGCGCAGGGAAAAGCCCGCGCCGAATTTTAGGCAAACGGCCTCGCTCGACGTGCCGCCCGGCCCGACGTAAACGGTGGGCAGACCGTACCGGATATAGGCCGAAAATTTGCTCGGGCTGACCAAGCCCGCGGTTTCATCGGAAAGAAAAACCAGGCCGGCGTGGATTCGATGTTCATCGAACAATCGGCCGAGCTGCCCGAATGGCGTCCGCGGAAGACATTGCAGCGCGATTCCGGCCCGTTTGGCCAGATCGCCAAACCGGCTTTCGCCGCCGGCCGAAGCTCCGACCGTGACCAGCCGGACCCGGCCACGCCGCTTGAGCTCCTGGAGCAACGCTTCAAACGTGGCGAGCGGATGCGAGTGGCCAAGATTGCCCGCATAGACCAATCGGAGTTCACCATCGATCGGTTCCGTTCGTGGTTGAAAGCCGGTCCGATTATTCCAAGTCGGGTGCTGAACCAAAGGCAGTCTCGGGGCGCGGGTTCGGACGAGATTTTCCATCGCCTCGTCCAGGACGATAGCGAAATCCATCCGGCGGAGAAAAAATCGGTCCACGCGGCGCAAAAGGGAAGCCAACCAACGCAAGCCGGCATGCCTCGCCATCGACGACGCTTCGATCTCCGGATGGTAATCCATCAGCCAGCAGCCGACCCGCGTCCCGCGCATCTTTCCGAGCAGGCAGGCCCAAAGTTGGATGCCGGGAGGCGCCGTGCGGACCAGAATGATGTCCGGACGTTCGACGAGCAGCACGAAAGGCAACGCGAAATACATGTAAGCCAAATTGACCAGACGGGGTGGCCGGAGCCCGCCCCCCGCATATTTCGTGAACAGCCCTTTGAACCAGCGGATCCTTAGATCCGGCCGCCGCCGGCGCAGCCCGGCGTTGAGGTCGCCGATCATGTTCTCGTCCGGACCAGGTCCAAATTCAAAGATGACTAATAGTCGCACGAACAGACTGTTGGAAAACCGCGCGGGCCGGTGCAACAAATGAATTCGCCGGCCCGCCCCAGCAGGGCACCCAATGAAAACCCTTGGCAAAAAGGATCGGTGCTTTTTGCGCGATTTAACCTTCGCGTAACCCTCCGGGCCGCTTTTTGGATCAATTCGCATTGAACATCTTCAGGTGAGTTCAAAACTGCGAGGGTGAGTCTTTCCCGCCAGTCCCACCCGTCCCGCCGCGAATCCGGAACGATCGCCATCCGGATGGAACGCGTTCCCTCAGGACTTGCCGGCGCACGACAGACATGGCACGACTTCACGCTGCTTTTTACACATCCGACCGGGCGTTCGCCCGCGTCGGGCCACGGCTGATCCTATCCCCGCCTCCGATGCGCTCTTCCGCATCCTTCACCCCGGTCGCCTCCCACTGACAGAAGCGACGGGGCGAAGCTCGGCCGGAAGCCGGCGGTTCACGGTTCACTGTTCGCGGTTTCTCGTTCATCCTTAGCCGTTAGTCATTCGTCCATGCTCTACCCGCCCGGCAGTCTCACGCTCTTCTCCGTCATCATGCCGGCCCGCGATGAACAGGATTCACTGCCCGGAACATTGCGCGGCATATACTCCGCTTTTTCCGCCGCCGGGATCCCCCACGAGATCGTCGTGGTCGACGACGGATCCAAGGACGGCACCTGGGCGGTCTTACAATCGCTGCGGGAAAAAGAGATCCCCACGCTGGCTCCCGTGCAGAACAAGGGACCCAACGGGTTCGGCCGGGCAATTGTGCAGGGCCTCAACCAAAGCCGGGGCGATGCGGTCGTCATTATGATGGCCGACGCTTCCGACTCTCCCCGGGACGCCATCCGGTACTGGAGGCTGCTGAACGACGAAGGCTACGAATGCGCCTTTGGCAGCCGCTTCATCAAAGGCGGCCGGGTCGTCGACTATCCGCGGATCAAGCTCCTGATAAACCGCGTGGCCAACCTCTTCATCAAGACGGTGTTTGTGATCCCCCTCAACGACACGACCAATGCGTTCAAGGCCTATCGCCGGACCGTGATCGACGGGTGCCGCCCGCTGTTGTCCCCGCATTTTAATCTGACGGTCGAGATTCCGCTCAAGGCGATCGTCCGCGGTTACTCTTGGGCCGTGACGCCGATCTCGTGGGAGAACCGCAAATTCGGGCAGGCCAAACTCAAGATCAAGGAAATGGGCAGCCGCTACTTTTTCATCTGCGCCTACGTCTGGTTGGAGAAGTATTTCAGCCGCGGAGACTACAAGCGGAATCAGGGCAATTCTTAGAATTGCCATCCCAAAATGGCCATAAAACACTTACCGAAACGTCAGAAAATCCGCCTTCTCGATTTTGTGGATGAGGCCACTCGCAACGCATCGGCATGGCAGGTGGCACTGTTTGCCTGGGCTCTTTCGACCTTTCTCGCGAGCCCGGCATTTTTCGGCTGGAGCTGGGAAGGGATCGCAGTCAAGAGCCGGGCTGCCGATTACTTAAGCCTGTGCAAGAATCCGCTGGCCCGCGACCTGCATGAGCCGATTCTCGCCTACCGGCTGACCTTGCCAGTGCTCGCCTGGATGCTGCACCTTCCGCCGTTGGTCGCGCTCGTGTTGCCTTATTTCGCCCATGTGGGATTTCTGGCGGTCTGCTTTACCGCCCTTCGCCGGCGGGTGGATCCGTTACCAGCCGCGCTGGCGACCGTTATTGTCGCGCTGTCGTTCGCATTATTTTGGTCTAACTGGAAGCCCGGTTTTACCGATACGACATCCCACCTGCTTGCAGCCTCAATGTTGCTCACGCCTGCCGCCGGTTGGGCGTTTTTTGCCACCTTCCTCGGCTTGTTCAATGATGAGCGCATGGTGCTGGCGCTACCCTTTATCCTTTGCTGGCACTTTCCACCCGCCGCAAAGATTGTGTGGATCAGAAAAACGGCCAGATGGTCTTTAGGTATCGGGTTGGCTTTAGGCGCTTATTTTATGGTTCGCCATGCGCTTGGTGTGGGTTGGATCGGCCCAGGAATCGCGATTCCTGCCACCTATAAGAGCATGGGGACGGACGTCGCCGCCTTTCGGCCACACTTGGGGTCATGGGCGGTGTGGGCCTTGAATGTTTTTCTCTCCTTCCGCTGGGCGTGGGCATTGGTGATCGCTTTTGCCTGGCTGCTTCAACGCCGGGGCGCGTGGACGATGCTTGCGGTTTTTGGCGGTTTTCTCGTGTTTGGCGTTCTCGCCAGCATGAGCGTGGCCGATGTGTCACGCTCCATTGGATACATGACGCCCGCATGGTTATTGGCCACGGTCTGGCTGGCGAAAGAAAATCAACCCAAGCTTCAGTCATGCCTGTTGTGGATAACGATCGCTCTGATACTTACGCCGGTATTTTACACCGTTGAGCACTTTCAGGTACAATGGTTCCGTCCGTTGCCGCTGGTCTTATGGCGCTGTTTTACCGGCCGCGATTTGGCTAATTTTCTTCGCTGACATAGCATGAACCGCTCCTCCCGCGCCTTTCGCTCCACGCTTGTGGTTTCGGGCTTCAGCTACGCGACCCAGGGCCTTTCCATCGTCGCCGTTCCCCTGTTTTTGAGCACCGTGGGCGCCGAGGGTTACGGTTTGATGCTGACCGTGCTGTCCATCGTCGGGTACCTCAATTTTGCCGATGCCGGATTGAGCTGGGGTTCGATGATCTTGATCGCCCAGGCTCACGGGCGGGGCGGCAAGACGGAGATCGCCAACATTGTCCGCCATAGCGCCGTGCTGGCCGCCGGTTCCGGACTGATGGTGGCATTGGCGGCCGTCGGCATTTTCATCGCGGCGCGCCTCGGGTGGCGCCTGCCGATGTTCGCCCACCATCCGGAAGCCGACTACTTGGTCTTGATCGCCGCCCTGCAGCTTATTCTCACCCTTCAATTCTGC
>JBEKQH010000029.1:0-10601 GCA_049519915.1 Opitutaceae bacterium | reverse complement strand
AAGCCGGGCCTTCCCTCCGTCGGGAGCTTGCCATTGTTCCCAATCCCAACCACTCCCTCAGAAGCAACCAACAACCCGCTCAGTCTCTTATTGTAAGTGGTCCAAGTTCGTGAGTCCGGTCAGCTGAAGACCTGGCAGCCCTGCGGATTGACCCCGGACATGACATGCTTGATCACGCCGTCTTTGCCGGCGGCGTCCATCGCCTGAAAAATCAGCAGTAATGCGTAACGGTTGTGCGCATAGAGGACGCTTTGCCTCGCGCTCAACTTTTCCACATGTTCGGCGAGCATGCTTTCGTATTCGCCCTTCGATTCGTAGAACGGTTTCACGCGCGTCGGCCACTCCTTCAGCGCCACCTTGTCGCCTTCCCGCACCCGGAATTTCTTGATATTGATTTTCATAGTTCGTCTGGCGGATCCCGCGGCCCCTCTCGCAGCTCTTGGGGCCGATGATGGCTTAGACGTATTCGCGCGCCGCCGGCTTGGCGATTGTTTTTGCGCGAGTTGTGCCCGGTAGGGCACGGCCGTTTTGTTGGCCGGTCTTTGCCCGGCAGCTTTTTTGTCGCCAGCAGACTCCTCGCCCGACAGGCTGCCCGGTCCCGCCGACAAACCGAGCGGGGCTCCATGGACCCCCATTATAGCCGCCGAACCTTTCTTAAATCGGCCCCGCTTTTGCCCGTGGCCATGGCGGGCGTGCTCGGGCTAAGACCCGAAATTATCAAGGCGAATGAACCGGTGGCACGAGTAGGCGGGGCGTGCCTCAAGCCGGCCCTCAATGTTTTCTCTTTTTCGCGACTGCTCGACGCCGAAATCAAAAAACCCGGCACGGGCGTTACCCTTCTGCAGGTGCTGGATTTTTGCGCCCGGCAGGGCATCGAGGGCCTCGACGTGACGAGCTATTATTTCCCGGAGTATCCGAACGTTCCGCCGGAGACCTACCTTTATGAATTCAAACGCCGGGCCTTTGAGCTGGGCATAGACGTCTTCGGCGTGGGGGCGCGCAACTATTTCATCACCGGCGACAAGGCCCTCCGGGCCAAGGGCATCGAGAATGTCAAACGGTGGGTTGAAGTGGCGGCCCGCCTCGGCGCCCGCGTGGTCCGCGTTTTCGCCGACGACCTGGTCCGCCGCGAGAGTTGGGCCAAGGCGCTTCCCGGCTACACCCACCAACAGGTTGAAACTTGGGTCGCGGACGACCTGCGGGCGTGCGCGGAGCATGGCCGTCAGCACGGCATCATTATCGGCGTGCAGAATCACGGGGACTTCAACGGCGTGGCCAAGGATTTTCTCCGCCTGATCAAGCTCGTCGATTCGGAGTGGTGCGCGCCGGTGATCGATACGTCGTATTTCAACACGCCCGATCCCTACGTCGACATTGCACAGGTCGCTCCTTACGCCGTCAACTGGATCATCAAGCAGAGTGCCTTCGACGGAGGATACGGAGAGGTCCCCATCGATCTCCGCCGCCTGTTGCGCATCGGCCGCAGCTCGGGCTACCGCGGCTATCTGACGATCGAGACTCTCTTTGCACCGGAACGACCGGCCGAGCCGTTCACGGCCGTTCCGGCGCTTCTAAAAAAGCTCCGGGCCGCGATCGCCGCGACGGGCTAGGAGGCGGTCGGACTTCGTTCTCCAGCCTCCTAAACCAAAATGGCTGGGCCATTTTGGAACTGACTGGCAGCAGCGGACTTTTTCCGGGTTTTTGCCCGGGCGCCGATTAAAAAGTTCCGGGTTGTGTCGGCATCCTCTTTTTCAATGCCGACACGACCCCTTGCGGAGCGTTTAGGCGGTTTTGAGAACTGCCCCAAGATTATGCAGGCGGCGGAGATTCAGGACAGCGCCACCAGCGTCCATTCCAGCGGCACTTTCTCTAGCAGGAGCCCGTCGGCAAAGCCCGACAGGCTCTTCGGGGCTGAACGCCGCGGCTCACGCATAAATCCGATAGACGGGATTAAACATCCGCGACCGGATATCCTCCATGATATCGGCCGGACGCGGCACCTGGGCCAGTCCGGTGTCGTGGGCTGCGGTGGCCACCGCGGTGGCGATTTTCAACGAGACTTCGCGAATCTTTGTGAGCGGAGGATAAACGCGGCCGACGTTGAGGTCTTCCGGCTGCACGATCGCGGCCAGCGTTTTGGCGGCCGCGAGGAACATCGCGTCCGTGACTTCACGCGCCTCGCTTACGAGCGCGCCGAGTCCCACGCCGGGGAAAATGTAGATGTTGTTGCCCTGTCCCGGCACATGACGGCGGCCGTTGAGTTCGACCGGCGCAAACGGGCTGCCGCTGGCAAAAATCGCCCGGCCTCCCGACCAGGTGTAGGCTTGTTCCGCCGTGCATTCGGCCTTGGAGGTGGGATTGGACAACGCGAAGATGATCGGCCGCTCGTTGAGCTTGCTCATCGTGGTGACGATCTCCTGGGTGAAGGTGGCCGGCGTGCCCGACACGCCGATCAGCATGGTGGGCTTCAATGCGTTCACGGCTTCCGTGAGCGTGGCGACAAAGGGGTGGTCGTGGGCGTAGGGCCGCTTGTGTTCGGCCAGATCCGAGCGGCTTTTCACCACCAAGCCCTTTGAATCCACGAACCAGCAATGTTTGCGCGCCTCGCTCTCACTCAAGCCGTCGGCGCAGGCGGCCGCGACGTAGAGATCGGCGATGCCCGTGCCGGCTTCGCCCGCACCGAGGAACAGCAGTCGTTGCTGGCCGAGCGTGCCGCGCGTCAGGCGCAGCGCAGCGATCAGTCCGGACACCGCGGTGGCCGCGGTGCCTTGGATATCGTCGTTGAACGACGGCAACTGCGAGCGGTACCGATTCAACAAACGAAACGCGTTCGTGTTGCCGAAATCTTCCCACTGCAGCATCGTTTTGGGGAACACGGTCTTCACCGCGGTGATAAATTCCTCGATGAAAGCGTCGAAGACCGCGCCGCGGGCCCGGCGCTCTTTGAGCCCGATGTAGAAATCGCCCTTGAGCAGCTCCGCGTTTTCCGTGCCGACATCGAGCGTGATGGGCAACGTGTAATACGGATGGACGCCGGCGCAGGCCGAATAAAGCGCCAGTTTGCCGACGGGGATGCCCATGCCGAGCGCGCCGAGGTCGCCCAGACCGAGGATACGTTCACCGTCCGTCACGACGATCAAGCGCACGCCTTCGCGGGGCCAGAGACGGAGAATTTCCGCAATGCGCCCGCGCTCCCTGAGCGTGATGAACAACCCGCGCGGCCGGCGAAAGATCGCGCCGTATTGCAGACAGGCCTCGCCCACCGTCGGGGTGTAAATCAGAGGGATCATTTCCTCGAGATTCTCCATCACCAGCCGGTAAAAGAGCACCTCGTTGCGATTCTGCAGGTTCGTGATGTAAATGTACTTCTCCAGCGCGTCCGGCTTCCGGCGGATCGCGGCCAGGCTCCGCTTCACCTGCTCTTCAATCGAGAAAACCCGCGGCGGCAGGAGGCCGCGCAGTCCCAGGGCGTCGCGCTCGCGCTCGGTAAAGGCCGTGCCTTTGTTCAGCAGCGGATCGGTGAGCAGGGCCGTGCCGCGCTGCTGCAAGGGTGCGCCAGTAGATGATAGGCCGTTGGGCATAGTGGGATAAGCGTCCATTCAAGCAGTGTAGCGGATGAGACGGAGCTCGCCTCCGCAATTTTTGCCGATTGCTGCTCATCATTTGACGCCTGCTGAGGCCAACCAGGGAATGACGGCGGCCTCTTTTTGATGGCCGTGCGGGATTTCAATCACAAGATATGCGCAGTTTCCGCCAAAGAACAACGAGCCACACCGGAGTCTTTGTCGGATGATTGCGCTCCCCAAACACCATGAACCTCCACGCGTATGTCTTTCTTGCCCTTTTCCTTGCCGTCGCGGTGGCCTTCCCGCTCGGGATGCTGGGCGTGGCCCGCCTTTGGTTTCACTTTTTCCAGTCCGCCAAACCCGGTACGATCAAAAACGACATTTACGAATGCGGCGTCGCGCCCACCGGCGACTCCTGGATTCGGTTCAAAGCGCATTACTATCTCTATGCCATACTCTTCCTGATTTTCGACGTCGAGGTGGTGTTCTTGCTTCCCTTTGCCGTCGCTTTTACCGGACTGCCGGGGGGCGCGCTTTTTGCGATGCTCGTTTTTATCCTTTTGTTGGCCGAAGGCCTCGGGTGGGCCTGGGGCCGCGGCCATCTTGAATGGACATGAGCGAGCCCGTCGCCATCACCTCCGCGGAGCGCGACGAGCTCCGCCGCCACGGCGTCCTCCTCACGAGCTTGGAAGAGCTCCATAATTGGGGCCGCAGCCACTCCGTCTGGCCGTTGCAATTCGGCCTCGCTTGCTGTGCGATCGAGATGATCGCGGCGTCGATGGCGCGTTTCGACATCGCGCGTTTCGGTTCGGAAGTGTTCCGTCCCTCGCCGCGCCAGGCCGACCTGCTCATCGTCTCCGGTACGGTCACGAAAAAAATGGCGCCGTCGGTCGTGCGTCTGTGGAACCAGATGCCTGAGCCGAAATACTGCATCGCCATGGGCGCCTGCGCAATTTCCGGCGGCCCGTTCAAACAAGGATACAATGTGCTCAAGGGCATCGACCGATTTATCCCCGTGGATATCTATATCCCGGGCTGTCCGCCGCGTCCGGAGGCGCTGCTGCACGGCTTGATTCAGCTCCAGGAAAAAATCCGCACAGAAAAAATCGCCGGTCCCGACGTTCCCCGGCGTTTGCAGGCGTCCGTCCCAGGCGATTGTCCGGTCCCGGTCTTCGGTCCGAGCGACCTGGAGCCGTCGAAAAACCAGGAATTATGGCAGCCGCCCGTCGTCGTCCGCCCGACAAAACCCTGATCCCATGGAAACGATTGAACAATTGCGCGACCGGCTCGTGCGGGCATTTCCCGGGGCGACCGTGACCCTCGTCGCGAATCCGACGCCATCCGCGCCGTCTTCACTTCTGGTCGATGCGGCGCATGCGCGCGCCGTCGCCACGTTGCTCCGCGATGACGAGGCGCTGCGACTCGACTATTGCTCCAATGTCACCGGCGTCGACTGGCCCGATCGCGAAGTTATCGAGACGGTGAAGACTAAGATCCGCGCCGCCGACGGTTCCGAAACAGAGGGAGAGCAGAAGGTGAAACGCGTCCAACCCGGCTGTCTCGAAGCCGTTTATCATCTCTATTCGATGGCGCGCAAACAGGGCCCGGTTGTTCTTCGCTTGCGCACCGCCAATCGCACCGACCAGGTCACGCTCCCGTCGCTGACGCCGGTCTGGCGCTCGTGCGAGTTTCAGGAGCGCGAAGTCTTCGACCTTTTCGGCGTGATTTTCGAGGGTCACCCGGATCTGCGCCGCATTTTGATGTGGGACGAATTCAAGGGCCATCCCATGCGCAAAGATTACGTCGAACCCGACGATTACGAGTGGGAGCCGACGCCGCACGGCGATATTTTGGCCAAAGCGAAAAAGCACTATCCGGCCGCCGCTCCCGAGCCCGTGGAGGGGACGAAGCTATGATCGCCCCCGACTCATTCGAATGGGGCGGCAGCGATGCGTGGACGGCCGCCCGTCCCGGAGCGCAGGTGCGCCCGGTGCACGATGTCTTTCATGGCGACCTGCTTGAGGTCTCGATGGGACCTCACCATCCGTCGACGCACGGCGTTTTCCGCATGGTCGCCACCCTCGACGGCGAGACGATCGTGAAGTTGAAGCCGGTTTTCGGATATCTGCACCGCAATCACGAGAAGATCGGCGAACATACGACGTATCTCGGGTCCATGCCCTACACGGACCGCCTCGATTATCTATGCTCGATGACGAACAATTGGGCCTACGCCTTAAGCGTCGAAAAGCTCGCGGGATTCGCGGTGCCGGAACGCGCCGAATATCTCCGCATTATCCTCGCGGAACTCACCCGGCTGCTCAACCACACCTGCCTGGCCGGATTTCTCCTGCAGGACTGCGGCTGCAGTGGCACGCCGCTCATGTACGCCTTTCGCGAGCGCGAGAAGATTCTCGATCTCTTTGAATCGCTCAGTGGCTCGCGCATGATGTGCAATTATCAGCGGTTCGGCGGCTGCCGGGTCGACGCGCCCGCGGGCTGGCTGGCGGCGGCCGGCGACTTGGCCGAAGGCTATGACGCTTTTCTCGACGAGTATGAGGCGTTGCTCACCGGCAACGAGATCCTCATGGCGCGAAGCCAGAAGGTGGGCTGTCTTTCGCCGTCCCTTGCCGTTTCGGCCGGTGTCACCGGCCCGATGCTCCGCGCATCCGGCGTGGACTACGATCTGCGCAAGGTCGAGGCCTACGGCTTGTATTCCCGTTTCAACTTTCGGGTGCCGCTCGGGGCGCACGGCGATGTCTACGACCGCTATATGGTCCGCATGCTCGAGATGCGCGAATCCATTGCGATCCTCCGCCAGGCGCTGCGCGATATTCCCGCCGGGCCGGTCATGGATCCGAAAGCCAAGTTGCGCGGCTTTCGCCCGAAACCCGGCGAAGCCTATGGCCGCATCGAAGGGCCGAAGGGCGAAATCGGGTTCTATCTCATCAGCGACGGCGGATCCACGCCATTCCGTTATCGCGTGCGCGCGCCGTCCTTCGTCAATCTCACCGTTCTCGAGGATCTTTGTCTTGGCCATACCGTCGCCGATTCGGTCATTATCCTTGGCAGCATCGACATCGTCCTCGGCGAAGTGGACCGGTAGGGAAAGGCTGAAGGGCTGAAAAACTGAAAGACTGAACCTGAAAAAATGACTGAATTAAAATCCAGCGATTATCGCCTGCAAACGGGCTCTTTCAAGCAAGCCTCCGTGCGCTCGACGGGAGACGGCACACCCACTTTCAGCCCTTCAGCCTTCAGTCTTTCCGCCCTTTGATTTCAATGCTCGGTTCCGGATTAATTCAAGGCCTGGCCGTCACCGCGAAAAACTTCGCGGGGAGTTTTTATGGCCGGAGGCGGCTGGCCACGACGGAGTATCCCGAACAAAGGACGGCGCTGCCGGAAGCCTACCGCAACTTTCCGTTTCTCGTCGCCGAAACCGCCGACGATCCGCTGGGCACCTTGCGCTGCGTCGCCTGCCAGATCTGCGAGAAGGAATGTCCACCCCAGTGCATCTACATCGAGAAAAGCAAGGACAAGAAGCCGGACGCGACCGGCAAGCTGCAGATCTATCCGGCGGTTTTTGAAATCGACACCTCGGTTTGCATGAGCTGCCAGATTTGCGTCGAGGTCTGTCCCTTCGACGCAATCGAGATGGACCAGGTCTTCGAAATCGCGACGACGGAGCGGTTCAACGAGCTGCTGCTCCACAAGGAACAGCTCGCGAAACCCAATAGCTACTTTCACGCGATCCATCCGACCCTGGCCCGCGAAACGGACGCGCGCCTGGCCGCCGAGCGCCAGGCCGCGGAAGAGAAAGTCCGCGCCGCCGCCGCCAAGGCCGCGGCCCCGGCCGCGCCATCCCTCCGACCCGCGCCATGACGTCTGCCGCCACCGATTCTTTGCTTGAGCGCGCGCCGCTGCTTTTGCGCGACTGGATCACGGGCTTCTTTCCCGGGGCGCTGCACAGCCTGGTCAACGACCTGATCGCGATGGTCGCGATTCTCGCGGTCTTTGGCTTGCTCTTCGCCTTTCTCACCCTGGCCGAACGAAAGATTCTCGGTCGCATCCAGAACCGGCCCGGCCCAAACCGGACCGGGCCCTTCGGCCTGCTCCAGCCCTTCGCCGACGGCATCAAGATGTTGACCAAGGAGGACATCGTTCCGCGTGCCGCCGACCCAGTGCTGCACTTTCTTGCCCCTGTCGTGCTGGTCGCCTTTTCGCTCCTCGCGTTCGCCGTCATCCCGTTTGGCCGCCGCCTCGTGCCGGTCGATCTCGACGCGGGGGTGCTGTTCTTTTTCGCGGCGAGCGCCTCGACCGAACTGGCGATCTTCATGGCGGGGTGGGCGAGCCACAACAAATACTCGCTGCTCGCCGCCATGCGCGCCCTCGCGCAACTCATCAGCTACGAGCTGCCGTTGCTCCTTTCGATCGTGCCGGTCGTGGCCGCGGCCGGAGCGCTTTCCCTGACCGGAATTGTCGCGGCGCAAGGCGGCTGGACGTTGGGTCTTCTTCCTCACTGGTTTATCTTCACCCCGTGGGGCCTGGCCGGGTTTGGCATTTTTCTGGTCTCGGCCCTGGCCGAATCCAATCGTTCCCCTTTTGATCTGCCTGAGGCGGAAAGCGAACTCGTCGCCGGGCATTTGACCGAATATTCCGGCTTCAAGTACGCGCTCTTCTTCATGGCCGAATATTTCGGCATGTGCGCGCTCAACAGCCTCGGCGTCACGCTCTTTCTCGGCGGTTGGCAGGCACCCTGCGCCTGGCTCGAGTTCATCCCGTCCTACCTCTGGTTTGGCCTGAAGCTACTCGGGCTGCTGGGCGGATTCATTTGGATCCGGGCGACGCTGCCTCGCCTGCGCATGGACCAACTTATGCGATTGGCCTGGACGTTTCTCGTCCCGCTTTCGCTGACCAACCTGGCGGTCGCCGCTTTCTGGCCGTTGGGTGCGGGATGGAGCGGGCCGATGCAACTCGTGCGTTGGGCGGCTGCGCTCGCGATTCTGGCCGGGACCTTTGTCCTGCTCGGACGCAGGCTCACTGCCGGTCTCGGCCCGCGCACCTACCGCTACGCGACGTCATGAACATCGTCTTTGCCTTCATCGCCTGTTTGCTCCTCGCCAGCGCCGCGACGGCGATGACCCTGAACAATCTTATCCATAGCGCGTTGTTGCTCGTGGTGAGCTGGTTCGCGCTGGCGGCGTTTTATCTTTGGGCGGGAGCTGAGTTTGTGGCTTTCGCGCAAGTCCTGATTTATGCCGGGGCGATTTCCATGGTCGTCCTTTTTGCGGTGCTGCTGACGCAACGGACCGCGGCCGACCTCACCTTGTTTCCCGAGTCGCGCCGCCGGGCCTCGACCGCCCTGCTCGCGGCGGTCGCCGTGGCCGGCGTGATCGCCGCCGCGATTCTCGGCTCTCCTTTCGCTGGGGTCCCGGCACCCGGACCGACCGTCACCGTGCGCGAACTCGGCCAACAGCTGATGGGCCCGCAGGCCGCGGCCCTGCTTGTGGTCGGCGTGATTCTGACCGTGGCGCTGATCGGCGCCGTGGTCATCGCGGCGCAACCCAAAAAAACGGACCGGGAGGGCACGGAGTGAACAGCATCGGTCTCATTTTAGAATGTGGGCGGGGTGACCTCACCCCGCAAAGCGCGTCGATAATTCCAGCGAGCATGGTTCTTACACCGAGAACGCAAAGCCAGTGGGAGACCATCGATCGCGATCTTTTTGAACAGAAGGTAACCAAGGGAACGAAGAGCCGTTGCCTTAACCGTTATCAAAAGGCCCCTACAATGCGGCTTGGAAATAGGGTTCATTCCAATACTTGTCGCTTCGTTTCCTTTGCGACCTTCTGTGAAAATGGCTTGGGAAAATCTCGGCGGATTAAGGATAATCCGCCCTACCCGACAGATCGGAGATCCGCCCCATGAACATGCTCCAGGCCTGTCTCTTGCTTTCGACGGTTTTGTTCAGCATCGGCCTCGCGGGCGCGCTTGCCCGGAGCAATGCGATTCTGGTGCTGCTCGGGATCGAACTGATGCTCAATGCGGCGAACCTCAACTTCATCGCGTTCTGGCGCTTCAGTCCGTCGCCCGCGCCTGTCGCCGGCGTCCTCTTCGTGATCTTTTCCATCGCGGTCGCGGCCGCCGAAGCCGCGGTCNNNNCTTCGTCAACGCCCAACGTCGAACGCCCAACGTCGAACACCCAAGTCCGACCGCAAACCACGAGTGGTGAAGGGTGGGCCCATTGTCCTATCTCCACAAACTTGGACGTTCAGCGTTCGGCGTTCAGCGTTCGGCGTTCATGGAAGGGTCTTCTATGACGAACCCTTCCACGTATCTCTGGCTTATCCCCTTGTTGCCGCTTCTCGCAGCCGGCCTCGGGGCGCTCGCGCCGCGTCGCGGGCGGGCATTCGCCGCGGGCGTGGCCATCGCGGCGCTGGGCGGATCGCTCCTGCTTTCCCTCTTCGCGTTGAGCTATGTCCTCGCTGCACCGGGAATCCGGTTCGTGTTCAATTTTTCGTGGTTCGATCTCGGCGACGGCGCGGTTCGACTCGGCTTTCTGCTCGATCCGCTGACGGCGATTATGAGTGTGATGGTCTGCCTGGTCGGCCTATCGATCTTCATTTTCAGCCTGGGCTATATGCGCGAAGACGGAAACTTCGCGCGCTTCTTTTGCTTCCTCAGCTTTTTTGCCGCCGCGATGCTCGGCGTCCTGGTTTCGAACAGCCTCCTGCTGCTTTTCGTCTGCTGGGAATTGGTGGGGCTCGCGTCGTATCTGCTGATCGGATTTTGGTTTCACAAGCCCGAGGCGGCCGCCGCCGCGAAAAAGGCTTTCATTGTCACGCGCATCGGCGATCTCGGTTTCCTGCTCGGATTGCTCTGTCTCTACCATGCCACCGGCACGCTGTTGTTTTTTGACGGAGGGCAAGGCTGCCTTGAGGCCGGTGCGCTTGCGGCACTGAACGGTCATTTCGTCGCAGGAGGCCTCGCGCTTTCGACCGTCGTCGGATTACTCCTCTTCTGCGGCGCGATGGG
>JBEKQH010000028.1:0-9763 GCA_049519915.1 Opitutaceae bacterium | reverse complement strand
GGCTTCACCAGTTTCAGCCTGCGGTTCACGACCACCGATATCGTCATGATCGCCTGCGTGATTCTGAGTCTCTTGTTCTGGTTTCAATACAAGGGCACCAAGGCCATCGGCAGTGTTTTTGGCCCGGTCATGCTGGTGTGGTTCTTGGCGCTGGGGGTGCTGGGCGCCCGGCAAATCATCCACGCCCCGCAGGTGTGGCATGCGCTCGATCCGCGCTACGGGCTGGCGTTGCTGTTTTTGCATCCGGATTATCGGACGATCGCCGAACTGCTCGGCGCCGTCGTGCTGTGCGTCACGGGTGCGGAGGCGCTTTATGCCGATCTGGGGCATTTTGGGCGGAACGCCATCGGCTGGGCCTGGTTCGGCGTGGCTTGTCCCGGCCTGCTGCTGAATTATTTCGGCCAAGGGGCCCTGCTGCTCACCCACCTCAACACGCCCAATCTGGACCCGTTTTTCAGCCTCGCGCCCGAGGGCACGTTCCGGCTCGGCTTGGTCATTCTCTCCATCGTGGCCGCCGTGATCGCCAGCCAGGCGCTCATCTCCGGCACCTATTCGCTCGCCCGGCAGGCCATCCAGCTCGGCTTTTTTCCGCGCCTGAAGATCGTCTACACCAACCGCGACCGGTCGGGGCAGATCTATGTGCCGCTGATGAATGAAATGCTGGCCATCGGCGGGCTGGCGGTCGTGCTGGGCTTCCGTTCCAGCGCCAATCTCGCCGCGGCCTACGGCATCGCCGTCACCGGCACCATGGCGGTCACGACCTTTGCCTTTTATCGCGTCACCCGCTTCCGCTGGCAGTGGCCGTGGTGGAAGACCGGGCCGCTATGCGCGGCGTTTCTCAGCGTGGACATCGGCTTTTTCGGTTCCAACCTCCATAAGATCGCGGATGGCGGCTGGCTGCCGCTGGCCATGGCCCTCGGCGTGCTGGCGGTCATGCATACCTGGAAAAGCGGACGCAACGAGATTCTTGAGAAGGTTTACAGCGGCGCCATCACCGAACTGGAATTGTCGAGCATCGCCCGGAGCAAATCGATCGTGCGCGTGCCCGGCAGCGCGGTATTCATGGCCGGTACCCCGAAGGGCACGCCCCTTGCGCTTTTGCACCATCTCAAGGCCAACAAATCCCTGCAAAAAACCGTCGTGCTGCTCACCATCACGGCGCGGGAGGTGCCGCTGGTGCCCGAGGCCGAGCGTCTCACGCTCGCGAACCTCGGCGAGGGCGTTTGGCGGGTGATTGGTTGCTTTGGTTACATGGAATCTCCCGACGTGAGCGCGCTCGTCGCGAAAATCCAGACGCTCGGCGTGCCGATCAAACCGCAGGAAACGACGTTTTTCTTCAACCGGGAAATGATCATCACCGGCGGCAATGCGCGCATGTGGGAGTGGGAGAAACGGTTCTATGGTTTCCTCAGCCGCAACGCCACGCCCGTGAAGGATTACTACCGGATTTTGCCCACCCAGATCATCGAAATCGGCCTGCCGGTGCAGCTGTAGCGGCGGTGACTTCGTCGCCGAACGCCGAACGTTGAACTCCGAACGTTGAACGCCGAGGTCCAAACATGCAGAAATGCTTGAGAAGGGTGGAACGCGGCATCCCGACGCGCTCAAAGCGAAAACGCAAAATTAACAGGGATCGCCGCGTTCCACCTTATCAGACTTCAGCGTTCGGAGTTCAACGTTCAGCGTTCGCGCCCTGCGGCGCTGCCGCTGGGCGCGCGTTCTGTTCTTGCGCCGTGGACCGTTCGTCTTTCGGCTTTTGCATATGACGAATCCTCCGGTTGGAATCATCATGGGTAGCACGTCGGATTGGGAGACCATGCAACATTGTGCCCAGACGCTCGACTCGCTGGCCATTTCTTACGAAAAGCGCGTGATCAGCGCGCATCGGACCCCTCAAATGATGTTCGAATGGGGCACCAGCGCCGAAGCGCGCGGCCTCAAGGTCATAATCGCGGCGGCGGGCGGCGCGGCCCATCTCGCGGGTGTGGCGGCGGCGCTCACGCCGCTGCCGGTGCTGGGCGTGCCGATGGAATCGGCGTCGTTGAAGGGGCTCGATTCGTTGCTTTCGATGGTCCAGATGCCGGGGGGCGTGCCGGTGGCCACGTTTGCCATTGGCAAGCCTGGCGCGATCAATGCCGCCCTCTTCGCCGCCGCCACGCTCGCGCTGGGCGATGCAAAAATCAAGAAAGCGCTCGACGCTTTCCGAAAGAGCCAGACGGAAAAAGTCATGGCCGCCCAGTTACCGTAAGGCGGCGCGGCCATGGCGAAAGTTGAAAGCATCAAGTTGAAAAAGGCAGCCAGCGACGGCGACTTCGTCGCCGAGCTTCGAGGGGCTTGATCCCAAAGCACGTGATGCCGGATTTTAACCGCGAATGGACGCGAATGAACGCCCATAGGGTCGAATTGAACACGGAGGGCACGGAGCGCACAGAGGGAATAAATCCTCCGGTTCAAATCGCCGGCGCGCGGTCAGTCGCAATGTGGGTTCTTTTGGAGCGATCACTTCGGCGTTCAGCGTTCGGAGTTCAGCGTTCGGCGTTCGCCGCCGCAGGCCGTGGCGCCTGTAGTGGAGGAAGCTGAGGCCGAGTGCGGCGCGAGATCGGGCCGCGCATTGAGCAGGAGCAGATCGTGACCGGCGGATCCGGTTAACTCGTGGAGAAACGGCAGGGAGCAGCCGTGCGTGGACATGGCCGGCGGACGGAGCCTCGTCCGGCCGGACTGTGGAGGGCGGGTGTGGTTCATGAGGAGGGTGGGTTGAAAGCCCGCCTCCGCCGCTGACCGGACAGGGTCAATAAAAAACCCCCTCCGGTTGGCACCGGAGGGGGCGAAAGTGGAAAAATTCACTTTCCTCGCAGTGCACAAGAAATAACGGCAACGACGACAACCACGGACGAGGATCCGGAGAGCGAAATCGAGGACGTTGGGCCTGCGAGGTTCATGAAAGGACGGAAACAAGGACCCAACCCGCAACGCCTGTCAAGCGACGACGACGGTTTTCAACGCCCGAGCAATGTGTCGGGCTTCGCCTCCACGCTGCTTTGCCAAAATGGCTGACCGCTTCTTTGCTGGGACGTGTCGAAAGAGTGACCGTTTCATTAACACGTCGCCGGAAAATGTTAAGAAAATTGGCTTTTCTTAACCCATGAACAATCCGCTCCAGCCACTGCCTTTGCTCGCCTCCGTGGTTATGGAGACGTCGGCGGTGTTGCCGCACACATCGGGCAACGGGCTGAGTTGATAGGCGTAGCCGGGCACCAACCTCCTACGGCTTTTGTTGGCCGTTTGGCGGCGTTTGCGGGGTCGGCGCACTGTTGCCGGGCTTGCTCGTCGGCTGGTTGGTGTCAGCAGGGCCGAGTTTGCTCGGCGGCAGATATTCTTTCACCACCGGCGCTCCGACATCGACGTGGGCGTTGCGATCAAGGTCGAGGAACACTTGTTGCGGCAAGTCCGTCGGCCGGCCGAGGTAACTCACGCTGGACGTCACCAACGCATCGATGGATTCGTCGAAGGTGACGCCGTCGGAAGGAAGGCTCATCTGCGCGCGCCAAAGAAGCTTTAGCTCCCGTTTGTTGTCCTTGAAATAGGCGGCCGGGCTGTAGGCGGCGATAAAGACAAAGTATCGGTTTTGTTCGGCCGCGGCCAGGGTTTCGTCCCACGTCTGCGTATTCGGGGTCATTCGGTCGAGGCTGTCGCCTGCGACCAGCGCGAGCATCGAAGCCCCGTTAAAGGAGACGGTGGGGGTGACATCGGCGTCGTTATCGTCGCCTTCGTCCGCGTCGACGATCTTCGGATTCATTGTCCCCCAGTAATAGACGATAATGTAATCCAATTCCTTGGGGTTTTGCTGATAGTGGATGTCAATATAGTGGGCGGCGGTGAGGGCCTTGTGCACCAGCGCATCGACCCGGTCCGGCGCCGGCGGCTTTTCGCCCGCCATGACGGAACCTTCTTCGTGCAGGCCGCCGTTGATCAGATAATAGTTTGCCGGCCGGTCGGCCGTGGGGCGCGTCAGCTTTGCGCCGGCCGGAGTCACGTAGGAATAGACGTTCACGTCGCGAATGTTATCGGCGCGGAGGCAACCCACGCCTAGCATGACGCACAGGACCGACAGGATTCCGGGGATTTTCATGGACGGGATGATTGTATCTACTACCCCCGGATACAAATAGGCGCAAGCCATTCCTCGGCGGGTAATTTCAACTCGCTGGCGGCTGGCCGAAGTGCGCGGCATGCGCCGCATAGGCCGCGGTGTCCGCCTGCATCGCGTCGATCGTCGCGGTGAGCGGCCCGAGGGCGGTGAGTCCGGAGAAGACGGCTTTGTCTCCGATCGGATCTTCAAGCACAAAGGCCGGGCGCTGGGTGATCTGCAACGCGTGGAATTCAGCCGTGCTGGCGTTTACGCGGGCTTCGATTTCGCGCGACTGCGCCCGCGCCAAAAGTTTTTCTCCGGGGAGGCCGGTCGCGCTGGCGGCCACCGCGACCGCCTCAGCCATGTCGCCGATCGTGCGCCCGTCCCGCAGGGCGGCCTGCGCCAGGGCCAGACGCACGCGGTCATCGGTGAATCCAAAGTCCCGGGCCGCCTCGGCGACGAGATTGGGCGCGTGATAGAGGCCTTGGCGTTTGGCTTCGAACCAGCCCGAGCTGAGCCTGTAAGGCGAGCGCATGATCGTTCCGCTGCGGCGATAGAACCAGTCGCACTGTTCGCGCGAAACCGGGAATCCCTCGGGTTTCATCAACGCGATCTTCCACCCAAACTCGGCGCGGCCGGCATAGCGGGCCTTGAGCTCCGCCCAGGCGGGTTCGGCCCAGTGGCACCACGAGGAGAGAACTTCAAGGTAGTAGGTTATTTTCATGCGAAGAAGAATTTAACACGATTTGAACCACTCATGGACGCCACTGGCAAAAAAATCCGGCTAAGCTCAAAAACTTTTGCAGATAACGCTGTTTTTCAACTCTGACCAGGTTCACTCTTATCCATCGGCTCCGACAAAATCATTGATCGGTCGCCCAAATGGCGGAGCCATTTGTTGAGGAGCCCGTGGGCAAAGCCCAACGGGCTCCTGCGGAATGATTTCATGGCGTCCGGGCAGCTTCGCAGGGGGCCAAGCCGCAGGCAATATCGCACTGCGCGGGCCAAGATTTATCGCTTCGCATTCATTGCCGGGTCGGTTAATTTCTTTGGTCATGGCATGCGGCCCCACGAACCATCCCTGCGCAACGACCTGCCGCCAAGTGGCGCTGCTGCTCGGCCTGGCGTTGGTTCCGGCCCTGCTCGCGGCCTGGTTGCATCCGAAACGGCCGGAATGGAGCTGGACGCGTCCCGTCGTGACCGAGCTTGCGCTGGCCGATGCCGTGCGTTTGACCCCGCCGGTCGTCTGGGTGGATGCGCGTCCCGACGAGGAGTATAGCGCCAGGCACGTGCCAGGCGCGGTTCCCCTCAACGAAGACCGGTGGGAAGAGCGGCTGCCGGACTTCATGGCCGCCTGGCGTCCGGGCGCGCGTGTGGTGGTCTATTGCAACAGCCAGCGATGCGATGCGAGCCGCGAGGTGGCGGTGCGCTTGCGCCATGAGTTGCAGATCGACAACGTGTTTGTACTGCAGGGCGGCTGGACGGCCTGGCTGGAGGCGCAAAAAAAATGAAATGGTTTACCTGTACGCTGCGGCTTGTTGTCGCCGGAGTTTTCCTTTTGGCCGGCGTGCTCAAGGCGCTCGATCCCGCGAGCTTTGCCCGGGACATCGACCATTACCGGCTGCTGCCTTATTTCGCGGCGGCGCCACTGGCCCTCTATCTGCCGTGGCTGGAAATCACTTGCGGCCTGGCCGTGCTGGCGGGTCCGGCCCGTCGCAGTGCGCTGGTGATTATTTTCGGACTGACGGTGGTCTTTATGGTCGCGGTGGCTTCGGCCTGGATGCGCGGACTCGATATCCGCTGCGGCTGTTTTGGCGCGGTGAGCGCCGTTCCGCTCTGGCAGGCCTTGGTCCGCGATATCGTTCTCTTCGGCCTGATCCTCTGGCTGTTGCGTGCCGACGGCCGTCTCGGATCGCCGTCGAGAAATCAAGAATGAATCCATCGATGAATATCGATTCCGAAATGGCCGACGCCTTCGCAAAAGCCGAAATGGCCGGCGCGCGGCGCCATGTGTTTTTATGCGTCGGGCCCGATTGCTGCACGACCGAGGCGGGCCTGGCCACCTGGGACGTGCTCAAGGCGCGCCTGAAGGAAATGAATGTTCCCGCGCTGCGCACAAAAGCCGCGTGCTTCCGTATTTGTCGCGGCGGGCCATGGCTGGTGGTTTATCCGGAGGGTGTATGGTATGGCGCGGTAACCCCGGAACGCTGTGAACGAATCGTCCGCGAACACCTCGTCGGCGACCGCCCCATCGCGGAATGGATCGTGAAGATCCATCCGCTGCCGGCCCGATGACTTCCAATCAGGCTTTAATCGACCGGTGCTTGTTCCGCCGCAGCAACACTACGCCGAGCGACATAACCCCCAAGAGGGCGGCGTAGACCGAAGGTTCGGGAATTACGATCGACGTGTTGGCATCGAGTTCTGCAAAGCCGGTAAAGGCCGCCGAATCCCCGTTTCCGGTCAGGCTGAATTGGTCTTCGAGCTGCCAGTAGTTGACCGAGGAGCCGACCCCCGACAAGGAACTCGAATAAACGCCATACGAATAGGTTCCCGGGCTTATGCCGGTCGTAAAAGACGGACCGACGTCCGTGCCGGCGTCGGTAAAGGTCAGGCCGCCGTCCGACGAAAGACCCAGGGTCTGGACGGAGGAAGCGATCGGGATGACCTGCGCGGGACCGCCTGTGACAGGCGTATTTGTGACGCTGCCGCCGATATCCGCAAAAAGATTATACGCGCCCGACAGGGAAGGGGTCACCGCTTCTCCATCGGTGAAGGTATATGTCTGTACGGAGGTCGTGGGATTGGACACCGCGAACCCATAGGACAGGAAGGGGTCGGCGCTGCCGGTGGCGTAAATGGTGACCGCGGAACTGCCTTTCATCGAGGTCAGGGCATTTTGGTTCACAAGGGTGCCCGAGGTTGGGTCATATACCGGGACTTGGGTCCAACTCCAGCCGGTGGGAGCGGTTTCTGGCATGGTCAGGCCACCGGTCGACGAGTCATAGGAGAGGACATTGCCGAGATTCAACGACCAAGAGGAGCCTTCGGTTATATCGTTCAGCCAAAGCGAGCACGGCGCAGCCTGGATGCTGGGCAGAACGAAGAAGCCGAGCATCAGAGCACACGCGCCAACGGCTGTTGGGATGAATTTACGCGATACTTTCAAGTTGGGACTTGAAATGGCTGGGTTGAGCGAGCGGTTGGCGTAGTTCATGGAAAGGAGTCTCTGAAGTTGGCTGGGCGAGCAAGGCGATGGGAATGGCAAACGGCTTACAGTATACAGGATCGCCCCCCTCGCTTGCGTGACAAACGCGTGAGAAATCCGTCACGCGCAATTGTTACGCCGATGAAACCAACCGGCCGGCCGATCCGATTCTGACTGGCAGATTATTGATCTATCTCCCAAATGGCGGAGCCATTTATTATGCCCGTGGGCGAAGTCCGACGGGCTCCTCGGTGGCTTCTTTTTTCCGGCGGCGGGCTTTGGTTATGCGCGCGACGGGATATTTGAGGCCAAGATGGTAGGTGCCGATCAAAGCGACCATGCCGGCCAGCGCGTAGACGAGACCTTCGAGCGTCGTGGGCATGGCGGGCCGGAAGATAGTCCAGGTGGCATGGGCGATGGCAGGATCGAGATAACGAAAAAATACAAAGGGCCGGGTCCAAGGCGAAGCGTGCTGGATCGCCGATTGCGCGGCTTGGAGAGCGTCGACCCGGGCGGTGGCGGCCGACATAAGCCCGCCGAGCTTGGCCACGCTGGGATCGGCATTTGCGCCGGTTCGGATGATGAATTGGTTGAGAGTGAGGCCGGATTGCGCGGCCGTCTGCTCAAACTGCGCCAGTTGCCGGCGCGCTTCGTCGAGATGCCCGCCCAAACGTTGCAGGTATTGTTGGATGAACTCCGGAAACTGAGAAAAAATGACCGCGCCGGTCACGCCCAATGCGCGGTCCAGCAGGCCCTCCGCGGCGCCCAGCAATTTCCAAACAAGGCTCATGGGTTGAAAGTGAAGGCAAGGTTGGACAAGGCAAGCTGGCCGTGAGGGACTCAGTTTGAGAACAATCCCTGGTTGAGGTATCTCAGGCCCTTTCCGCGGCGTAGGCGCGAGCGAGCAGGACGACGGGATGAACGACCTCGATGTTTTCACCGGCTTGGCGCAAGCCGTTTTCGAGCTGGATATGGCAGCCGGGATTGGCCGTCGCCACAACGCCCGGTTGGGTGGCGCGGAGGTGACCGAGCTTGCGTTGCAGAAGCCAGGCCGAGGTTTTTGGCTGGGTAATGTTATAGATGCCCGCACTGCCGCAGCACCACGTCGCCTCGGCCGACTCGCGCAATTCGAGTCCGCGGATGGCCCGCAAAATTTCGCGCGGTTGCGCCGAAATGGCTTGTCCGTGACAGAGATGACAGGCCTCGTGATACGTCACGACCGTGGGTCGGGACGTTGCGTGAACATCGAACGCTGGCCGCCGAACGCTGAACTCCGATGTCTTTCCGGCAGGCCGGCGGAAACCGATTTCGACGAGGAACTCGGAAACGTCGCGAACCTTGAGCGACCACGGGCGGGCCCGCTCCGCATAAGCGGGATCGCCCGCCAGCAGACGATGGAAGTGCTTGAGATGCGAACCGCAGCCCGCGGCGTTGGTGATGATCGCGTCGAAGTCGGCGGGATGGATGGTATCGATCTGGCGGCGCGCGAGTTCGCGGGCGGTCTCGAGATCGCCGTTGTGCGCCTGCAGCGATCCGCAGCAGGCTTGGGACCGAGGGGTGACGACTTCGCAGCCGTTGGCCAGCAGCACATCGACCGTGGCGCGGTTGATGTCGGAGAACACCAGGTCCTGGACGCAGCCGGTGAGCACCGCCACGCGGTATTTTATTTTGAACACCGAGGGCGCAGAGGAGGATGGCTCGGCGTTTATCGCCGTGGCCTCCGTGTTCAAAATTTTGGGATGTTCGACCTCGGCGATGAGCGCGTCGGAGAAGTGCCGGGCGATGCGCGGTGTCTGCGGTTCGAGTTCACGCAGGCTGCGCGGCAAAAGCACCGTCAATTTCAACCGGCGGGCGAGCGTCTGGAGCCCCGTGGCCTGATAGATCCAAAGCAGCCGGCCGGCGGCGCGCAAGGCGCGCGGCCGGGTGAAGAGAAAGCGCAGCGTGAGCCAACGAACGAAATTTCGCTTCGGCGAAGCGGCGAGGCCGCTTTGTTCGACGTGGGCCCGAGCGGTTTCGAGCAGGGTCGCGTAATTGATGCCGGCCGGGCACGCGGTGGCGCAGGCGAGGCAACCCAGGCAGTAGCTCATTTCGTCGGCAAATCCGCGGGTCGTTTCCAATTCTCCGTCGGCCACGGCGCGCATCAGGGCGATGCGCCCCCGCGGAGAGTTCCGTTCATATCCGGTTTCGGCGTAGGTCGGGCACGACGGCAGGCAGAGTCCGCAGTGCATGCACTGCTGCAGAATCGAGTAGTCCAACTTTGCGAGTGGACGGCTCGATTCTGCAGAACGCTGAACGTCGAACGCTGAACTCTGAACGCTCAAGTTTACTTTGCCGGGCGGTTATTTTGTGCGGTACGGATGCTGGAAGTGAAAATGCGAACGAGTTCCTCTGCTTCAATGGTAAGCGGATCCAGCAGCTCTGGTTTG
>JBEKQH010000027.1:0-10131 GCA_049519915.1 Opitutaceae bacterium | reverse complement strand
GCGGATGCGCACCACTTCCTCGAGCGGAAGGACAAAGACTTTGCCGTCGCCGATCTTGCCGGTCTTCGCCGCTTTCACGATGGTGTCAACCGTCTTGGCCGCGACTTCGTCCGAGACCGCGATCTCGAGTTTTACCTTGGGCAGAAAATCGACGGTGTATTCGCTGCCACGATAGACTTCGGTATGACCCTTTTGCCGGCCAAAGCCCTTCACTTCTGTGACTGTCATGCCCTCAATGCCGATTTCGGCGAGCGCTTCCTTCACTTCCTCGAGCTTGAAAGGTTTAATGATGGCGATGATAAGTCTCATACGTGGAATGTTTAGGGGATGATATGGTAATGGATTTCCCTCCCCTCCGGCGCAAGAATTTTTGCTTATTCAAGTGCCGGATGGTTAAGGACTTGGGTGGAAGATGGAGCGACTGCACAAGGCAGCCTGTCCGCTCTTACTGAGCAAAGCCTATGCCAATCAAGGCATGGGAGAAAAAGTAAAGCCCTCATCATGGCGACCAGACGTTCTACTAATGGGAGCTTATTCCGGCAGCACGGTCGCGATATGCAAGTCCTTGAGCTGCTTTGCCGTGACGGGGGTCGGGCTCTGCGCCATGAGGTCCTGGCCCTTCTGCGTTTTTGGAAAAGCGATCACGTCGCGGATGCTCGTGGTGCCGCAGAGGAGCGCGACCATGCGATCGAGGCCGAAAGCAATGCCGCCATGCGGCGGCGCGCCATAGGTGAACGCCTTCAGCATGTAACCGAAGCGGCTCTCCACGACGTCGGCCGGGATCTTCAGCACATCCTCAAAGACTTTTTTCTGCAAGGCGGGCTGGTGGATGCGGATCGAGCCGCCGCCGAGCTCCATGCCATTAAGGACCACGTCGTAATGCTGCCCGCGGACTTTCTTCGGGTCGCGGTCGAGCAACGCCACATCCTCGGGCACCGGCGAGGTGAAGGGATGATGAGTGGCGACATAGCCATTCTTCTCCTCGTCGTAAGACATGAGCGGAAAATCGACCACCCACAAAAAGTTCCACTGGTTGGACGGGATCGTGAGCCGGCCGCGTTTCTGCAGCAGCGCGGCGCACTCGAGACGGATGCGGCCGAGGATCGCGCAGGCCTTTTCCCACGGCGCGGCGGCGAAGAAAATCATGTCGCCTTCGGCCAGGCCGAGCTGCCGGGTGAGCACCGCCTTCTCCGCGTCGGAGAAGAATTTCACGATGGGCGATTTCCATTCTCCGCCCTCGACTTTGATGAACGCCAGGCCCTTCGCACCGAGCGATTTCGCGATCTCCTCCAGGCCCTTGAGCTCGCCTTGTGTGAGATCGGCCAGGCCCTTGGCATTGAGCGCCTTGATGACGCCGGCGCCCGCGACCGTGGCGGCGAACACCTTGAAAGACGAACTGCGGAACGTCTCGGTCAAGTCGGTCAGCTCCAGGCCGAAGCGCGTATCGGGCTTGTCCACGCCGTAACGGTTCATCGCGTCGACAAACGGCAGACGCGGAAACGGCGTCGGCAGGTCGACGCCGAGCGTTTCCCGCCAGACTTTTTTCAGCATGCCCTCGAAGAGCGCGTAGATGCCCTCGCGGTCGATGAACGACACTTCGACATCCACCTGGGTGAACTCCATCTGCCGGTCGGCGCGCAGGTCTTCGTCGCGGAAACACCGCGCGATCTGGAAATATTTCTCCACGCCGGCAACCATCAGGATCTGTTTGAACTGCTGGGGCGACTGCGAAAGCGCATAGAATTGGCCCGGATGGATGCGCGAGGGCACGAGATATTCGCGCGCGCCCTCCGGCGTGCTTTTAAAAAGCGCGGGCGTCTCGACCTCGATGAATTCGTTGGCGTCGAAGTAATCGCGGATGGCCTTGGTCACCTTGTGCCGCACTTGGAGATTCTTGCGCATCTTGGGCCGGCGCAGGTCGAGGTAACGGTAGGTCAGGCGCAAATCCTCGTTCACCTTGTCGCCGCCCGCGTCGTCGAGCGGGAACGGCGGCGTGTCGGCGAGGTTCAGGATTTCCAAGGCGGTGGCGTCGATTTCGATTTCTCCCGTGGGCAACGCGGGATTGACCGTGCCCTCGGGGCGCGGAACGACTCGGCCTATGACATGGATGACGGACTCCGGCTTGACCTGCGCCGCTTGCGCCGCGAGGCCCGGGTTCACGTGCGGGTCGAATTTCACCTGGGTGACGCCCTTGCGGTCGCGCAGATCGAGAAAAAGGATGCCGCCGTGGTCGCGGAGCGAATCGACCCAACCGGCGAGCGCCACATCGGCGCCGAGATTGGCCTTGGTCAGCTGGGCACAGTGATGGGTTCGTTGCATGAAAATTCGAATCGTGTAAACGCCGAGCTAAACGGAGCGGCCCGTCCGCGGGCAAACACAAACTTATAGCCGGCTGCCTAATCGTTCTCGTTATCGGTTCCTCATGTTCTCTCAACTTTGAGCAGAGGGAAGCCATGAAACCCGGAGTATTTTCCCTGGCTTCCTGGTTTCCCGCTTCACCCAAAAACTGGCGATCGCCTCGAGAACGATTACGACGAACGAGAATGACGTTGGGGCAGACTCAAAGTGTCTTCGGGACAAGGCGCTCCGCCTCGATTCACTTTTTTTTCTTCGATTTCTTCCGCGGATGGGAGAGCAGGCTTTCTCCGGTCATTTCTTTCGGTTGAGGCAGGCGCATAAGCTCCAGCAGGGTCGGAGCAATGTCGCAAAGGCGTCCGCCCCGGCGCATTTTCGTTTTTTTGGCCGCGTAGCCCGCGCCCACCACAAAAACTTCCACCCGGTTGGTGGTATGCGAGGTGTGCGGCGAATTATGCACCGGATCCCACATTTGTTCGCAGTTGCCGTGGTCGGCGCACACCACCGCCTTGCCTTTCATTTTCTTGAGCGCGTCCAACAGTTCCCCCACGCCCCGGTCGGTCACCTCGACGGCCTTGATCGCGGCCGAGAGCGAACCCGTGTGGCCCACCATGTCGGGGTTGGCAAAATTGACGACAATCAGGCCGTATTTGCCGGAAAGGATCGCTTCCTTGGTCAGTCGGGTGACTTCGGCCGCGGACATTTCGGGAGCGAGATCGTAGGTCGCGACTTTCGGGCTCGCCGGGCAGGCCCGATCCTCGCCGGGAAAGGGATCCTTGCGGTAGTTATTGAAGAAAAATGTGACATGCGGATTCTTTTCCGTCTCGGCGCAGCGGAACTGAGCGAGGCCCGCCTCGCTCACCACCTGGCCGAGGATGTTTTTTAGCTTTTCCGGCTTGGGCGAGATCACATCGACCGGCAGGCCCACCTCGTACTCGGTCATTGTCGCATAGCAAAGGTTCAGTTTCGGACCGCGATCGAAGCCCTTGAAATCGTCGAGCACGAACGCCTTCGTGATCTCACGCGGCCGGTCGCCGCGGTAATTGTAGAAAACGACGGCGTCGCCGTCCCGAATGGTCCCGATCGGCTGCCCGTCGGCGCCCACCACCCATGTGGGCAAGATAAACTCGTCGCCCTTCTGGGTCTCGCTCAGCGGCTTGTCATAATATTGCCGCACGGCGTCCTCGGCGGTGGGCGCAGTAGCCTCCGCCTTTTTTCCCGTGAGCATGAAATAGGCCTGACTCACGCGTTCCCAACGATTGTCGCGATCCATCGCCCAAAAGCGTCCGCACACGGAGGCAATCCGGCCCAGTCCGATTTTTTTGCACTGCTGATCGACCTGTTTGATATAATCCAGTCCGCTCATCGGCGGCGTATCGCGGCCATCGGTAAAGGCGTGGATGAAGACCTCCTTCACGCCGTCCGTCTTGGCTTGGCGCAAAATGCCATAGAGGTGCTCCAGCATGCCGTGCACGCCGGCGTCGGACACGATGCCCATCAGATGCAGGCGCGCGTTGTGCGCTTGCACGTGCATGACGGCCTTGTTCCAGGCGGGATTCGTCGCCAGCCGTTTCTTGGAAAAAAGCATATTCAGGCGCAGAAGCTCCTGCTCGACGATGCGGCCCGCGCCGATGTTCTCGTGGCCGACTTCGCTGTTGCCCATCACCCCTTCGGGCAGGCCGACCGCATACCCGCCGGCCAGGACCAGCGTGCGCGGATATTTCTTATGCAACATTTCGTCGCACGGCTTGTGGGCGAGATAGACGGCATTATAGGCGTTTTGCTCGCGAAATGGGTTGTTGCCCCAGCCGTCGCGGATGATGAGAAGCACTGGCTTGCGTGGAGTGGTCATAAGAATCTGTCGTCCACCGCTAGCAGGACGCCGCGTCCGGCCAAAGGCAAGTCTTCCCTAGCCTGGATCGATCACACTTCCTCGTGTGATCGATCCAGGCTAGCGCCACTGATTGTATTTTTGGAAAAAAATTTTCGCTTTCCGCCCTATTTGGCAATAACACTGCTATAGGAGAAAGCGCTGATGACGCTCATCATTCGAGATCAGCTGGTAAATCCCCCGACGTGGTTTCTCTCGTTCCGCGATCTCACGCTTTATTGTTCGGTTTTTCTCCGGCTCGACATCGTGATGGAGTCCGACGACATCGACGCCTATTACCGCTGGCTGCGCTCGCGGGGCGGGCTCGATTTTGTCGAGCAGTTCGTCCGGCCCGGCGAGGAAGACGGCCTGAGGCTCGACATCGAGCACAACTATCCGCCGACGGTCGTCACCGACCGGATCACGCCGGAAAATACGCACCGCCTCATCAGCCAGATTCGGTCTTCGCGCGCGCGGTAGCAGCGTGTCGGACTTCGCCTCCACGCTGCTTAAACCAAAATGGCCGGGCCATTTTGGAGGGAGGGTGCGAGCGCGGGCATCCCCGCCTTTGTCCCGCATAAGCCCTTTCTCTCCTGAAAATGGCGCAGCCATTTTCTTTAAGGAGGCTGGAGGACGAAGTCCGACAGACTGCTAGAGTAATCTTGTTACTTGCCACTTGTTCCTTGTTACATGCTATTGCTTTTATGGCCAAGCAAGCCGTCCTGCTCGTCAACCTAGGTTCGCCCGACTCACCGGCCGTGCCCGACGTCCGCCGTTATTTGCGCGAATTTCTGGGTGACGAACGGGTCCTCGACCTCCCCCGGCCGCTTCGCTGGCTGCTGCTCGAAGGCCTCATCCTGCGGACCCGGCCCCGGCGCTCCGCCCATGCCTATGCCGCAGTCTGGACGCCGGAAGGTTCACCGCTCGTCGCGACCTCGCGGCGGGTGCGGGAAAAACTGGCCGCGCGGACTGCCGTGCCGGTCGCACTGGCGATGCGTTATGGTCAGCCGGCCATCGCGCCGGTCCTGGCCCGGCTGGTCGCCGACGGCGCCGATCACATCCTCCTCTTCCCGCAATATCCCCACTACGCCATGTCGAGTTGGGAAACCGTCGTGGCCAAAGCCCGGGCCGAGGCCGCCCGGCTTTCGCCCGCGCCGCGCCTCACCGTGGTCCCGCCGTTCCACGCCGACCCCGCCTATCTCGACGCGCTGGTCGCCTCGGCCCGTCCGTATTTGGAAAAGCCCTACGACCATTTTCTTTTCAGCTTCCACGGCCTGCCGGTGAGCCACATGCGCAAGGCCGATTCCTCGCGGATCCATTGCCTGCGCGCCCCCGACTGCTGCGAGAGCGCCTCGCCGGCCCACGCCACCTGCTACCGGGCGCAGATTTTCCACACCGCGCGCGCCTTCGCCGCCCGCGCCGGCCTCGATCCCGCGCGCTGGTCGGTGTCATTTCAGTCCCGTCTCGCCGGCGAACCTTGGCTCGAACCCTACACCGACCGAGAACTTGAACGCCTCCCTCGCGCCGGCAAAAAAAATCTCGTGGTCATCACGCCCGCCTTCACGGCCGATTGCCTCGAAACCCTGGAAGAGATCCGTATCACCGGCCGTAAGGTCTTTCTCTCGGCCGGGGGAGAGACTTTTACCCATGTCCCGTGTCTGAACGACCACTCGACTTATATTGATTTCCTTGCCAGGCAGGTGGATACGTGGCTCGAAAAAAGATAAATCGGGACAATTGCAACCGTTTTGTGAGAATGTTATAAAGTTGTTATTTTGCAGTCCGGATGTAAATAGTTCGTCTGTAGTGCCCGCTGTACCAATAGGACTTTTGTAAACTTTTAAATGGCCGCCGTCGTCTCATCGTGCCCCGTGAGCCAAGATCTTAAATCCGCCGCCTCGACCCCATCCAGCCGGGCCACGCCGGGGGAAGCCACCGCTGTTCTGATCCTTGAGGCGGCCGGCCGGATCACATTGGCCAGCACAGCCGCGCACCATCTCTGGCAGGCGAGCGACACCGAATTGATCGGCGAGGCATTTTCCAATCTCTTTTTCTTTGAGGTCACTTCGCGCGAGCCGGACTGGCTGGAAGCGCAATGGGAGGTGCTGCTGGCCGCGACGCTTGACCAAGCCGTGACGCTGACCGCGCAGCCGCACGAAAGCGCGCGCCGCGAAGTCACCGTGCACCTTGAAAGAATTCCCGGTGACCCGCCGTCCTACCTCGCGCACGTGACGCCGGTGGCCGCGCCGGCGCCGGCGGAACCCGCCCGGACCGATGAATTGGGCGGTCTCGCGCTGCTGGCCGAAAAAAGCTCGCTCGGTTTCTTCGACCTTAATTTCAAGGATAGCCATATCTATTATTCTCCCGGCTGGAAAAGGCTCCTCGGCTTCACCGACCATGAGCTGGCTAACACCTACGACACCTGGCTCAAGCTGCTCCATCCCGACGATTCGGGCGCCGCGCCCGACCGCGTCGCCAAGAAGTCTCCCGAAAACGCGCGCTCGTTCACGCTCGAATTCCGCATGCAACACCGCCGCGGCCATTATCTCTGGATCCAAAGCTGCGGGGTACAAATTTTCAACCCATCCGGTTCGCTCGAACGCGTGGTCGGCCTGCATGTCGACATCACCGAGCGCAAAGAACTGGAAGAGGCCGCCCTCGCCAACGAGGAACGCCTGCATAATCTCGCCGGAAACGGACCGCTCGGCGCCTTCGATCTCGATTTTGCGCGAAAACGTTTTTGGCTCTCGCCGGCCTGGCAGCACCTGCTCGGCTACGACCAAGAGGAAATCGCGGACGGCCTGGAAGTCTTTCGCAATGCGCTGCCGCCGGCCGATGCCGCGAACGGACTGGAAGCGTTCTTCGTCTCGCGTCATGCCGGCGAATCGACCTGCCTTCAATCCGGCCGCCTGCGCCATAAGGACGGCCGTTACATTCCCGTGCTGCTCGGCACCTACGGCGAGTTTTCTGAAAAGGGCGAGCTGCAGCGCGTCATTGGCTTCCACCTCGCGCCGCCCGACGACGCTTCGGCTGCTCCAGCCGCTCCCACCGCCAGCGGCGAAGTCTCCGTGGCGTCCGCCCTCCTTACCGAGGCCCTCTCCACCCTTGCGGAGGCGGTAATTGTTACCGATGCCGAAGGGGCGATTCTCTCCATCAACGCCAAGGCGCTGCAACTGATCGGCTGTTCGGCGGAGAACGCTCCCGGGCGTCCGGTGTCGGAAGTTTTCCAGCTTATCCGCCGCGACCTCTCCAGCCCGGAAGACGCCTTCGGCCGCGTTCTCGCCGCGAGCGAACCGATTGGCCTCAACGCGGAACACGGGCTCGTCACCACCGCCAGCGCGGACCCCCTCCCGATCGTTTGGACCGCGCATCAATCCCTCGATTCCGCCGGCCACCGTCAAGGCGTCATTTTTGTTTTCCGCGACCCGGACGAACTCACGCTCACTCCCGACGAGTTGGTCAAGACCAACCGCTTCGAATCCCTCGGCGTGCTCGCGAGCGGAATCGCGCACGACTTCAACAATCTTCTCACCACCATCCTCGGCGGTATTTCGCTGGCTAAGGACGCCCGGGATGCGTCCGCGCTCGTCGACAGCGAAAAGGCCTGCCTGGCCGCCAAGGCGCTGACCAAGCAGCTTTTGCTTTTCGCGAAGGGCGGCACCAATGCCAAGAACGTCGTGACGCCGTCCGATATTCTGACCGAAGCGGCGCGGATCGCCGCCGCCGGTTCCAATGTGGCGGTTTCCATCGACGCGCCGGCCGACGCCGCGCCCGTGCTCGTGAACCGCGCGCAAATTCTGCAGGTCTTCCAGAACCTCATTATCAACGCGGTACAGGCGATGAACAATGCGACCGGCGGGAAAATCAATCTGCGCGCCGCCAACGTTGCGCTCGCGGACGACCAGGTCCCGCCGCTGCCCGGCGGCCATTACGTGGAATTTGAAGTGCGCGACAACGGCTCCGGCATCCCCCCCGAAAATCTCCAGAAAATCTTCGACCCCTTCTTTACGACGAAAAAACACGGCACCGGCCTCGGACTGGCCACCGTGCTTTCCATCGTGCAGCAGCACGGCGGCCAGATCGGCGTAAATTCCACCGTGGGCGAAGGCACGGTCTTTACGATCTTCCTGCCGCCGGCCGCCAACGCCCCCGAGGTGGAGGCCCGCCACGCGCCCACCCTTCGTTTCGGCACCGGCCGCGTCCTCTACATGGACGACGATTTGAAAATCTGCCAGCTCACCGGCAGCATGCTGGCGAGCCTCGAATACAAATTTGACGTCGCCCACAAAGGCGAGGAGGCCATCGCGCTCTACCGGCGCTACCTCAATGTCGGCCGGCCCTACGACGCGGTCATTCTCGACCTCACGGTCGTGGGCGGCCTCGGCGGCGAGGAAACGTTCAAACAGCTGCGCGAACTCGACCCCGATGTGCGCGCTATTGTCGCCAGCGGCTATGACAACGACGAAATGGCCAAGCGTTTTCTCAACATGGGCTTTTGCGGGTATCTCACGAAGCCCTATCGCGTCACCGAGCTCGGCAAGATACTCAAGACCGTGCTAGGCTAGAGGCCGTCGGGCGTCGCCCACGGGCTCTAAACAAATGGCTCCGCCATTTGGAAGATACCTCAGTCGTTCAAGGGCGGGCTCTTGTTACTTGGCACCTGACACCTGTTACTTCCGGCCGCCCGTCTTCGATGGTGCTGGAAATGCAAAATCATTTCTGTTTCAATCACCGTTTACGTCCATGAGTCCGGGGCCCATGCTTCTTGTAGCCGCGCTCGGGATGCTGGTAAGCATCCTGGCGGGCCGGAGCGCGCCAGGCCTATGGCTGGCCGCCCTGCTCAGCGGGTCGGCCGCCGCTCTGTGGACCGCCGTTTCCGTGTTGTCCGGCGGCGGGGGCTTGAATTGGCCGAGCGAAATACTTGTGGGTGGCGAGCCGTTGCATCTGCGGCTGGACGCCGTAAGCGCCCTCTTCCTGGCCCTGCTATGCGTAACGGGCGGGGCCGGCGCGATTTATTCGCGCCAATATTGGACGGACGAAAAGCATCCGCGCTCGGCCCGCTCCGGCCGTAGTTGGTGGAGCCTGCTGTTGCTGAGCATGGGCATGGTGCTGTTGTCGTCCAACGGACTGCATTTTCTCATCGCGTGGGAGTTGTTCGCGTTGAGCGCATATTTTTTGATCACGCTCGACCGCTCGCGGCGTGAGACCCGGGCCGCCGGCTGGCTCTTTCTTGCGGCCTCGCACGCGGGCACGCTCTGCCTCTTCGCCTTTTTCGCGACGCTGGCGGCGCGCACCGGAAGCTGGGAACTCGGCCCGATGCATGAGCGCACGGCGTTGGCGCCGTTGTTCTGGCTGGCCTTCTTGGGCTTCAGCGTGAAAGCCGGCTTGTTTCCGCTACACATCTGGCTGCCCTCGGCGCACGCCAGCGCGCCGAGCCACGTCTCGGCCCTCATGTCCGGCATGGCGATCAAAATGGGCGTCTACGGGATTGTCCGGTTCAGCGGCTGGTTGCCGATGCCGGCCCACGTTGGCTGGGTCATAGCCGCGCTCGGCGTGGTCAGCGCGGTGTTGGGCGTCGCTTTTGCGCTCGGGCAGCACGACCTCAAGCGCCTGCTCGCCTACCACAGCGTCGAAAACATCGGCATTATTTATATCGGCCTCGGCTTCGCTCTCGTCGCGGTGGCCCACGGCAACGCCGCCTGGGGTCTGCTCGCCCTGGCCGGCGGACTCTTGCATGTGTGGAATCACGGTCTGTTTAAATCGCTGTTGTTTCTTGGGGCCGGCTCGGTGCTGCACGCGACGGGCACGCGCGAGATGAGCCGCCTCGGCGGATTGTGGCGGGCCATGCCCTGGACCGCCGGCCTGTTCGCGCTCGGCGCGGCGGCGATTTCCGGGCTGCCGCCGCT
>JBEKQH010000026.1:0-10201 GCA_049519915.1 Opitutaceae bacterium | reverse complement strand
TTGGCAGCAAATCGAGTCCTATATCAACAAGCGCACCGGCACCGATTTCAGCCACTCGGTCTGTCCCGACTGCTACCAGCGGGTTATTCTGCCTGAGTTGGAAAAGCTCCGCGCGGCCAGTCCCGTGCCCCATGCCGAGCGCACGAATTGAGCACCTGGAAGAACGCTTGGCCTGGCTCGAGCGCCATGTCACGGACCAGGACAAGGCCATGCTGGCCCTGCACGAGGAGCTTTCGCTTCTGCGGTCCGAGTTGAAGCCGCTCCATGAACGCCTCGCGGAGGAACTTAAAGACAGCGAATCGCCGGAACCCGAAGAGCGCCCGCCGCATTATTGAAGGGCGGAGGTGTCTCGAGTTTGGAGAAGGAAGCCAGGAAACCATGAAGATGGGCGTGGCATAAACACGGACGAACCGATCCGAGATTGTCATGCTGAGCGAAGCGAAGCATCCAGTCAGTTACTGTCTCACCGAGGCGCTTTGGATTCTTTGCTAAGCTTCTAGGAAACAGCCACTGTTTCTTTCCCGTCGGGGGCAAAACGGAGTTTTGCGTTGGGAGCTGCCAATCAACCGATGCCGGTTACGGTTCGAATTCTGATTTCCGGGGTAGGGCGGATTATCCGTAATCCGCCGCCCTTATTTTTGAAGCGTCCAATCGGCGCGTTAAGGATAACGCGCCCTACCTCGACAGACAATGTTCATTGGCTTGTTTCAGCCAACCCCGACAAGTCGGGGTTACTTAGGGTCTCGGAATGACATGGGCTCCTATCAGTGCTCATCAGTGGTTGCCCAAATCAATTCGAGTTCATTCGCGTCCATTCGCGGTTGAGATGAGCGATTTCAGGTCATCCAGCGATAGCTTGGCCGCGGCCTCGTCGCTGGCCTCAAACACGTCGGCAAGCAGAGCGCGTTTTTCCTGCTGCAGCGCGAGCACCTTTTCCTCCACCGTGCCGCTGCAGACGAGTTTGTAGCTGGTGACCTGGCGGGTCTGGCCGATGCGGTGGGCGCGGTCGGTCGCCTGGGCCTCGACCGCCGGATTCCACCAGGGGTCGAAGTGCACCACGGTGTCGGCTCCGGTGAGATTGAGGCCGGTGCCGCCGGCCTTGAGCGAGAGGAGGAAGACCGGCACGTCGGGCGAGCCTTGGAAACGGTCGACCTCGGCCTGACGGACTTGCGCGGGCATGCTTCCGTCGAGGTAGCAATAAGCGATGTCCTCGGCGTCGAACTCGGCGCGGAGGAGGGCGAGCAGCGACGTGAATTGCGAAAAGATCAGCACGCGGTGGCCGTCGTCGAGGACCTCGGCCAGCAGCTCGCGGAGGGCTTCGAGCTTGGCCGAGTGCTCGGCGGAGGCTGCGGGAGCGACGAGGCGCGGGTCGCAGCAGATCTGTCGCAGGCGGAGGAGTTGGGTGAGCAGGGCGAAGCGCAGCCGGGCTTCGGTCGCGCCGCCGGCGGCCAAATCGATCATCTCGCGTTCGGTGCGCTGCTGCATCTCCCGATAAAGGCGGGCCTGGGCCGGGGTCGGCTCGCACCAGATCGTCTGCTCGAGCTTGGACGGAAGCTCGGGCGCGACGGATTTCTTTGTCCGGCGCAGAAGATACGGCGCGGTGCGGGCGCGCAGGCGGGTGTCGTACCAGACACGTTCGTCCGCGCGCAACCCGGCGGGCAGCGGTTCAAGGAAGCCGGGGAGGAGAAATTCGAACAACGCGCGCAAATCATCGAGGGAGTTTTCCAGCGGCGTGCCGGTCAGCATGAAGCGTCCGCGGGCGCTGAGCGCGCGCAGGGCCTGGGCGTTTTGCGAGCGGCGGTTCTTCACGTGTTGGGCCTCGTCGGCCACAATACAGGCAAATTCGACTGTTTCGAAAAGAGCCCGGTCGCGGGTGAGCGTGCCGTAACTGGTGATGACGAGGTCGTGGGCCGAAAAATCGGGGTCGTCGGACCGGCGGCCGCCGTGGTGGACGGTGACGCTGAGGCCGGGCGTGAAGCGCGCCGCCTCCCGGCGCCAGTTTTCCAGCAGCGAGGCGGGGCAAACCACGAGACAGGCGCGATCCGGAGTCGCCGATTTGATTGCGCTCAGCAGGGCCAGCGCCTGCAAGGTTTTGCCCAGGCCCATTTCGTCCGCGAGAATGCCGCCGAGCTGGTGGCGATGGAGATGCCACAGCCATGCGGCGCCCAGCCGTTGATAGGGACGAAGTTGTGCGGCCAATTCCGCCGGGATCGGCGCGGGCGGGAGCGAGGAGAGATTGCGCAACGCTTCGCTGCGCTCGCGCCAGGCGGCCGGCGGCTGGAAGTTGGGCGAGATTTGATCGAGGATATCCTGGGCCTCGGCCACCCGGGCGGCGCTTACGCGCCAGGTCTGGCGCGGCGCGGGCGGGGTATCGGGATCGCCGGCCAGCGACCGCTGGGCCGAGGCCAGCCGGTCCAGACTGGCGGGATCGAGGAGGTAGATTTTGCCGTCGTTTTCGACGTAGCCGTAATTGCCGGCGAGGGCGGCGCGCAGTTCGGATTCGCCGGTCCGGCCGGCCTGTAAACCGAGGGTGAGAGTAAAGCCTTCCGGAGTCTCGGTCACTTCGCTGGCGATCTCGGCGGCCTGCAAATGCGCGGTGTTTTTTTCGAAATTGGGCGTGAATTGCGCGCGGAATTCGTCGCGCAGCCGGGCACCGTGCGCGGCAAGAAATTTGAGCGTCTTGTGGCGATCGCGCAGCCACCATTTGCGGTTGGAAGGTTCGAGCGAAAATCCGTGGGTTTTGACGAGCTCGAGCGCGGCGGAATAACACGAGTGCTCGCGGGAGGGCAGGGTCACGGCTAAAAAATGTTCGCTGCCATCGACCATCATTGACGTTACGCCAGAGTCCGGACGGACGCTCTTGGCCGGCGACGGTTTGGCGGCGGAGAGGTCTTCCGGCTTCGGCGCGGGCTCGTCGAGGAGATCGCTGATCCCCACCAGACGTCCGTCGTCCCAGGCGAAGAACACGCCGGCTTTGCCGGCCACGCTGAACACCTGCTGACCGTAAAGCAGGGCGATCAGCTCCCGCAATTGGGCGCGACTCAATTGCAGGAAGAACGGCGGGCGTCCGCCGCCACACCAGCGTTGGAGCAAGGCCAGCGCCGGCAGAAGTTCGGGCGGCGGCGCGGCGGCGGTGTCCAGCTCCGCTTTTACGGCTATGGCGTTGCGGGCGGCCGCGGCGGCAAGATTGGGCGGGAGCAGGAGGCGAAGCATGAAAAAGCAAGCGGGTCTACACAAAGAACGCAAAGAACGCGATGCACGGATTATTTACCGAGCCAGCGTTCTCCCGTTTTGCAAGCCGTGGATGACATAGGACGGATGACCACAGATGAAATCCATTGTAAGTGACCGTCAGCGTTCATCCGTCGGTTGAAAATCATCCAACTGCTTTAGCTTAGCGATCTTTGCGACCTTCTGTAAAAAGTCTGGGTCGGATCCATAATAATCGAAGGTTTCAAGGCGTAAGATCTTGCTGTTTGGTTTAGGATAGAAAGTTTCGTCTCCTGGCTCGACGCGAGGCCAAAAATGCAGGAATAATCCGTTATCTGGACGCTCTTATGATGGTGAGTCACGAGGTCTTCACGCAACTGGTCGACGCGCACTACGCGGCGCTCTACCGGTTCGCGCTTAGCTTGGCCAAGAACCAGGCCGACGCGGGCGACCTGGTGCAGCAGACGTTCTTTATTTGGGCCACGAAAGGCCACGCGTTGCGTGACGCGGGCAAGGCCAAATCGTGGCTCTTCACGACCCTTTACCGCGAGTTTTTGCGCGGGCGCCGGCGCGACGCACGGGTGACCTCGGTTGAAGATTTGCCGCCCGGCGAAACCGATCTTCCCGCGGAAGAGACCGACCTCGTTCGGCGCATGGATGCCGCGCTCGTCATCGAAGCCTTGCAGGAAGTGGACGAAGTCTTCCGCGCCCCGCTTACGCTGTTTTACCTGGAGGAAATGTCCTACGTCGAAATCGCCGAGTCGCTGGACGTGCCGGTCGGCACCGTCATGTCGCGTCTGTCCCGCGGCAAGGCGCAACTCCGCGCCGCGCTCTCCAAACACCAGACGGCTGCGCCGCCGAAGGTTATCCCTTTTCCTGATTTGAAACAACGCCAACAGCCATGAACAACAACGAAGCCAAGTTTCTGTTGTGCGCCTACCGGCCCGGCGGCCGGGATGCGGACGATCCGGCTTTTGCCGAGGCGTTGGCGCAGGCGCGGAACGATCCGGCCCTGGGAGCCTGGTTTGAGCGCGAACGGGCCTTTGACACGGTGGTGGCGAAACAATTGGGCACGGTCATGCCGCCGCCCGGCCTGCGCGAGGCGATTTTGGCCGGCGCCAGCGTAAGCCGCTCCTCGCAGGCGCCCTGGCGTTTGCCCGCTTGGCTGGCCCTCGCAGCCAGCGCGGTGCTGCTGCTGGGGCTCGGTGCGTTCTGGCGGCTGCGACTGACAACGCGAGTCAATCCATTGGCGGCTTTTGCCATGGCGGATTCGCGTTCCGAGAGGCCCGTTTATCGCGGTGACGCCACCAACGATCTGCACCGGGCGCTAAACAATCCGAATATGCGGCTGGCCAGCCTCTCAGTCGATTTTGAAACGTTGCGAGCCACCGGCTGCCATACCCTGAGCTTTGCGGGGCACGATGTCCTGCAAATCTGTTTCACGCGCGATGGTCGCTGGTTTCACCTCTACATGGTGAAGAAGGCCGATTTTCCGGAAATCGCGGCGGTGGACGGACCCCATATGATGAAACAAGACGGCTGGCTGGCCCTGCAATGGGCCAACCCACAGCACCTGTTCATCGTGACGACCCAGGCCGATGATCCCTCGGTGTTGCGGGCGCTGCTGTGAGAGACGCCGTAGTTGGGGTTTAGTATTTTGTATTTGGTTTCGAACGCGATGGGCTCGGCTCTGTAAATCTCGAATGCCTTGCATCGGGTTTGTGCCGGCGCCAACTACCAACTACCAACTACCAATGCCCATTTCGTGGCGTAACTTTCGGTTGGGCGGTTTGCCCATAGTGGCTGTCCTAGGCGTGCTGGCGGCCTGCCGATCGGTGCCGCCGCCGCCGTTGACTGAGGGAGGGATGGTGCGGAGCGGGCAGGTGGCTTACCAAGGTCGGACGGCTCTGATCGCGGAATTCATGTTGCGACAAAGCGGAGCCGAGGATTTCAATTTGGAGCTCTTCAAGGGCACGGGCGTGCCGCTGCTGACCGTGCGCGTGGTTCGCGGCGAGGTGTGGGTCAATGGCGCATTGGGCGGCCGCAGTTGGCACGGCACCGCGGCGGGTTGGGTGCCAGACGCATTGGCGGGATGGGTGGGGTTGGCCGACGTGTTTGGCCGATGGCCGGCGACCGACGTGCCGGGATGGAAAATTGTGGCGAAGCGCGACGGTTCCGGTGAATTGCGACAGCTTTGGGCGGTTCGCCAAAGCTCGGGTGAGTCTTTCGATTTTCGTTTCGAATGATCCGCTTTAATCTAGATAGGCAAACGGCATATCGCGAAAATGGTTTTGTCATTCCTCGCTTCGCTTCTAGGAAACAGCCCCTGTTTCTTTCCCGTCGGGAGCAAAACGGAGTTTTGCATTGGGAGCTGCCAATGAACTTGGTGTATGCGGTGCCTCCGTTTGTCATCCAGAGCGTCAGCGAAGGATCTCACAAGATCAGAAATATACGTGGGATGGCGGATGTCGCTTCGCTCGGTACCTCGCCAGGCTCGGAATGACAATTAGAAGACACGCAGGCATGAAAACACTCCTTAGATTTTTACCATTGTTGCTGGCGGCAGGCCTTGCCCGCGGCGGCGAACTGGGCTCGGCCGAAATCGACGGGCTCATCGCGCGGTTGCAGGCGCAGAAGCGCGACCATCCGGGCGTGGTCGCCCGGTTCCGCGAGGAGCGATTTCTGAAAATCCGAACCCAGCCGTTGGTGTTGGAGGGTGAAATCAGGCTGATGGCGCCGGACAAATTCCGACGCGAAATCATGGGCAAAAATCCGAGCGTCACGGTTTCGGACGGGCGGAGCTTGTGGATATTCTATCCGGTGTTCAACGAGGTGGAGCACTACAAACTCGACCGCAACCGCGAGGTCGGCGCGCTCTTCGGCGCACTGAACTCGGGCTTGAATTTCCAGGGGCTGTCCGAATTCTACCGCATTCATGGCGAATCGATCCCCGGCGGAGGCTATGTGTTGACGCTCGAACCGTTGCAATCGGATATCCGGCGCATCCTTGTGCAGTTGCGCGTGTGGCTCGACGCCGGGTTGGGTGTGACTAAAACGGAATACGGCACTCCGGGGGGCGATCGCACGGTGACGACCTACACGGACGTGCGTCTTGAGCCGGTGCCGGCGACGGAATTCGAGTTCAAGGCCCCGGCCGGCGCAAAGGTCACCCAGCCGCTGGGATAGCAGCGGGTCGGACTTCGCCTCCACACTCTAACGAGAAACCTCACGCTGAAGTTTCTTGTCGGAAAGGAGGCGCACCAGCGCGTGTGGACGCCGCTAAAACAAAATAGCTCCGCCATTTTGGATGCGACGACTTATCGCGGTTAACGGTTGCCGCGATGTGGAGCGCGTCTTTTAACGGTGGAGTGAAACCACCTGTGCGCTGTCTCATCACCGCCGGACCGACGCGCGAGCATTTCGATCCCGTGCGGTTCCTCAGCAACGGTTCGAGCGGCCGGATGGGCTATGCGTTGGCCGAGGCGGCGATTTTCAGGGGTTGGAGCGTCGATCTGGTCAGCGGGCCGGTGGCTTTGCCTCCTCCGCCCGGCGCGATGGTGTATCGCGTCGTCTCGGCGGCGGAGATGCTGGCGGCCTGCGAGCCGCTATTTGACGGGTGCGATGTTTTCATTGCGGTGGCGGCCGTGGCGGATTTCCGGCCCAAAACAACCGCACCGGAAAAGTTGAAGAAGTCCACTACGGGCGCGGGATGGGCGATCGAGCTGGTGCCGACGGTCGACCTATTGAAAACGCTGGCGTGTCGCAAACGGCCGGGCCAGGTGGTGGCCGGATTTGCGGCGGAAACACGCGACCTTGAGGCGAGCGCCCAGCGCAAGCTTGTGGAAAAGAATCTCGACTGGATCGTAGCCAACGAGGTGGGCCGCTCCGGCACCGGCATGGAGGCCGAAGATAACGCGATCGTTCTCTTCTCCCGCGCCGGCGGACGATGGACGTTCGGTCCGGCCCCGAAACGATCCGTGGCGGAATTCGTCCTGGAAAAAATGGCGGCGGACCGCCGTTAATTTCACCGGTCTCCGACTTTTGGCACGTCAAGATAGGGATCAGGGCAGCTGAACCGCGAATGAACGCGAACCGACGCGCATAAAAACGCGTTCAGAGCCACGGCATAGAGTGATGGCCTGGCAGCACCCCCTAAGAGTCCCTTGTAATTGATTTGCATTGGCACAAGCGGTGCTTTTCCAAGGGAAACTTTTCGAAACAGCACAAAATCTAGGCCCGTACTCGACAATTTTTGGGGTGGAGAACAAACGCAAAACATAGGCTAAATTCTTTGCAAATAAACAACATAAGAGGGCCGAACCGACGCCGCATTCGCAGGTCTAATGCTTCCCGTAAGCTGCACGAACCCCCTCTCGCACTGTAAATTTCAGCGCCAATTTGGCGTCTTTGTGTCAAATAGCTTTACAGTAGAAATGCCTCTGGCAGATGTGCCCTCGCCCAATTTAAATCAAATGAAAACCAGGTCAAAAATCATCCTCTTTTTCACCTGCTCCCTCGGCCTGGCCGTTGCGGCGCATGGGTCCGACCGTTGGGAAACGCTTGAAGCCATCCATTGGGTAGAGAACCCCCACAACAGCACTCGGTTAGGTCCGCATGGTGAGCTTGGGCCCTATCAGTTTAGGCAATCGACTTGGCGGATGTATTCGCGCCGGCCGTTTTATGAGGCTATTAACCGCGAATACTCCGACGAAGTGGCGGTCAAGCACTACGAATGGCTTAAGCAAGGCCTGGAGAACGCCGGTATTGAAATCACCCCTTACAACATCGCGATGGCGTGGAATGCCGGTCTTGATGCGGTGATTGGCAAACATGTGCCGATGACCAGCCACGCTTATGCCGAGCAAGTCACGAATCTGGTTGAGCAGGTAAAACGCAACGAACTTGCGGCGGTCGGGCAGTAGCGTGAAAGCTTGCTTGGGGATCTATTCCCCAAGAAAGGTCTCCTGCTTGGGTATTTTCGACGTCGGAATGGCGGATGGCTCCGCGGGCGGGGGATTTAAGTGTCTGGGCGGCCGCGAAACCCGCTGGGCTACGGTGGCCTCGCGGTCCGTCACGATGCGGTCGCAGATCTTTTGGATGTGCAGCCGCAACCACTGGGCGGTGCTGCTGCCGGCGGTGTAATCGGCCGGGCCGTAGTGGTCGATGCGTCCCACTTGCCGCAGCTGATCGTTCTGCGCGAACTCGTCGGATCGCGACGGGTTATAAACCGCATAAGCCAGGCCGCCGCCTTTCTTGACCACGGAGAAGCTGGGAATGTCGCTCGGCCCGTCCGCGATGTAGATCATGTTCTGGAAGGGAATCCGCCGGTCCTCCGGCGCTATGTTGGCGTTGACGTCGAGGGCGGAGTTCTTGTTCGTGCCCTTGTTGATCTCGAACAAGGCCCGGGTCTTGGTCGTGTTATCGATCATCAGGCCGATCTGCGCGATCTCGGCCTCGGCGCGCACGTCGAGCTCGCGCTGTTTCATGAACCCGGGTTGCAGCGGATTTTCGATGAACTCGCAGGCCCAGATGCCGTCCACGTGATCGGCGATGGCGCTGCCTCGGATCACTTCGGCCAGACCGGTGCTCACGATATAGTGTTCCAGCTGAATCTCGTGTTTGTGGTAGGTTTCTTTTTCGTGAACGAAGCTTTTTGCGAGGTCGAAAAATTTCGGCAGGCCGGGATAGAAGGCCACTTCGGCGCCGCATTCGCGCAGGATTTTATTGTTCAACCCCGCGAACCGGCCGGCGCTCACGTAGGTCAGCAAATGGTTAAGGTAGGCGATCTCGCTGGCGATGTGGTAGCCGCGCTTGCGGTAGGCGGCGGCCAAGCCGTTGGTTTCGGCCCAGAAAGTCGCTTCGTCGATGCCATAGCGCCGAAAAAGCGGCGACTGCATGTAGTCGGGGATTAAGGTCTTGTCGAAATCCCAGATGCAGGCGATGATGTTCTGAGTGAAAAGGGTCGTGGCCATTGCTGATCAGCACCGCTAGGCGAAGCCGTCGAGCGTGTGCGTTTGCGGCCACACAAGCCGCAACTCGCGGCCCGCGCAATTAGCAAATCATTGCCCCCTGCCTTTCCCGTTTTATTTTTCATGGACGAACTTCCCGACATAGCCCTGTTCCAACGACGTCTCGACGAACTCGACGCGCAGATGGCGGATCCGTCATTCTATGCCAATCCCCGGCGGGCCGCCGAACTCTCGCGAGAACAGCAGAAGCTCGCGCAGCTGGTCGCGGACCGCCGCACCTTCGATAAACTCGGCGCGGAAATCGCCGAGGCGCAGGCCTTGTGGCGCGACCCGGCGGCCGATGCCGGCCTGCGCGAGCTGGCGGCCGCCGAGCTGCCCCTCTTGGATCAAAGGCGCGCGGACCTTCGCGCCGCCGTGCTGGCGGCGATGATTCCGCCGGAACCCAGCGACTCCCGAAACACCGTGCTTGAAATCCGCGCCGGCACCGGCGGGGAGGAAGCGGCGCTTTTCGCGGCCGAACTGGCGCGTCTCTATACGAAATACGCCGAAGGCCGCGGTTGGAAGATCCAGCCCATGAGTTCCAGCCCGAGCGAGCGGGGCGGCTTCAAGGAGGTGATTTTTCTCGTGACCGGCACCGACGTCTACAAGCAAATGAAGTTCGAAAGCGGGGTGCAACGCGTGCAACGCGTGCCGGTCACGGAGGCCAACGGCCGCATCCACACTTCCACCGTCACCGTGGCGGTGCTGCCCGAAGCCGGGGAAGTCGACGTGCAGATCGATCCGCAGGAGCTCGAGATCACCGTCTGCCGTGCCAGCGGCCCGGGCGGACAGGGCGTGAACACGACCGATTCCGCCGTCCAAATCCTGCACAAGCCCACCGGCTTGATCGTGCAATGCGCCGATGAGCGCTCCCAGCTCAAGAACAAGGCCAAGGCGCTCACGGTCTTGCGCGCGCGCCTGCTCCAGCGCCGCGAAGACGAGGAGCGGGCGAAATATGCCGCCGAACGCCGCAACCAGATCGG
>JBEKQH010000025.1:0-10245 GCA_049519915.1 Opitutaceae bacterium | reverse complement strand
TGCGCTGCGAGACTAACAAAATTGCGGAGGACGGGATAGGGCGCCGGGCAAAACGTCACCCAATCTTTACCTATGCCCCTGGCCAGGCGCCCCTATTGCAACCCCTTTGTCGATCGGCTCCATGATTTTTAGGCTGCGCGGAAGAACGCTGACTTCGACCTCCGCGGTGGTTTCGTGAGTTTCGCCATCCGTGTGAAGGCGGCCGGGCTGGGCGCGCTCAATGACAAAATGGCCGCCATGCAGACGTTGGACGCTCGGGCTGCCGTCGAGCGTTTTGGTGAAAAGGCGCACCGCCAGAGGCAAGGCATTAAAAAAGCCGACCGATTTGATCGCAACGAGGTCGAGCGAGCCGTCGTCCACGCGCGCCCCGGGCGCGATGATGGCGTCATTGCCGTATTGGTCGGAATTGGCGACGGTGATGAGAAAGGCGTGGGTGGTGAGAGAGCTGCCGTTGCGGATGACAAAGGGCTGAGGCTTGCAGGAGAAAAAGGTGCCGACGGCCGTGCGCAGATAGGCGGGCAGACCGCGCTGGGTGAGCTGATTGAAACGAAAACTAATCTCGGCATCGAAACCGATTCCCATGGCATTGAAAAAAGGCAGGCCATTGGCGCATCCGGTATCGATTTCGCGCACCTGGCCGTGCAACAATGTGCGGAAGGCGCCCCGGCCCGGCCCGGGAATGCCGAGGTGGCGGCCGAGGCCGTTGCCGGACCCGCAGGGGATGAGGCCGAGCGTTGCGTCGGTGTGCACGAGCGCTTGCGCGACTTCATTCATCGTGCCGTCGCCGCCCACCGCGACAACAAGACCGCAACCCTCGTCGAGGGCGCGGCGGGCCAGTTCGGTCGCGTGATTCCGGGATTCGGTGATGACGACCGCGGCATCGAGTTTGTGTTTGGCGATAAAAGCGTGGCAGTGCCCGAGCAGCGATGGATCGTGCTGATTGCGTCCGGAGCAGGGGTTGAAAATGAACCGGGTCTTTAGCATGACGCAAATTGGAGAGAAGCCGGGCGGGACGGGGGGTGGACCAAAGCCAGCAGATCGCGTTCGAAGCCGGCGACGACCGGCTCCCACGGAATGGTCTCGACGGAAGCGCGGGCGGCCGGACCGAGGCGAAGCCGCAAGGGGGTCTCGGCCGCCACTCTACGCGTTGCCGCCAGAAAGGCAACCCGATCGCCGCAGGGCACCAGCCAGCCGTTTTCGCCATGACGAATATAGATCGCAGCCGCGGCATAGTCGAAAGCCACGACGGCCAGCCCGCTGGCCATAGCTTCAAGCACGACATTGCCGAAGGTTTCGGTCAGGCTCGGGTAGAGAAAAAGGTCGGCCGAGGCATAATGGGCCGCCAACGCGACCGGGTCGAGAAAACCGGTGAAATGAATCCACGGGTGCGCGCGCTGTAGTTTCTTCCGCAGCGGACCATCGCTGGCGAAGATGAATTTCGCCCGCGGCTGGGTCGCGCGGATCGAAGCGCACGCCTCGATCAGCAGTGGAAAATTCTTTTCCGCAGCCAGACGGCTGACATGGACGACGGCCAGATCCCCGGGCGCCAGGCCCCATTCCGCGCGCAAGGATGCGCTGCGATGCGCGGGCGAAAAAAGATTCGTGTCCACTCCGCGCGCCAGCAGGCGGAGGCGGGCGAAACCGGCGGCGGAGAGTTCCGCATTGAGCTGCTCGGTCGGGGCGAACGTGGCGCGGGTGAGGTTGTGGACGTGCCGCAGGTAGGCGAGGGCCGGCCAGGTGAGAAACCCGCAACCGTAATGACGGCTGTAGGCGTGAAAATTTGTGTGGAAACTGGAGCTGACCGGCAGGCCGAGGGTGCGGGCGGCGCGGACCGCGGAGTAGCCCAGCGGGCCTTCGGTCGCGACGTGCACTAGATCCGGCCGGTTGTGTCCCCATTTGGCCAGTAAGCGGCTCCGCGCCGGCAGGCCGAGGCGAAGAAAAGGATAGCCGGGAATCGGCAGGCTAGGGAAAAGATGCTCGTGGTAGCCGCGCATCGTGCCCGGCGCGTCGGCGGAATTTTGCCGCGGGCGCAGGACGGTCACATCGTGGCCGCGGCGGGCCAGCCCCTCGACAAGGCGTTGCAGGGTCATCGCGACCCCGTTAATTTCGGGTGGGAATGTTTCGGTAACGAGCGCGAGTTTCAACGCGGGGAATGGATGCGGTGGCACTAACCGAATGAAAAGCTTTGCGAATCCACGCAAAAGTAAAGTGACGCCGGAGGAATAAAATCACATGGTCGTAACAATTGAAAACAACCCATGGCACCCTCTACGTCCTAACCGGCCCGACCGCGGTGGGCAAGACCGAGGCGGCGCTGCGCTGGGCGGAGCGCCACGGCGCGGAAATCGTCTCGTGCGACTCGCTCTTGTTTTACCGCGGACTGGACATCGGCACCGCCAAGCCGACGACGGCGGAACAGGCGCGGGTGCCCCATCATCTGGTGGATATCATCGATGTGACCGAGCGGATGGACGTCGCGCAGTTCGTCCAGCGCGCCCGCGCGGCGGTGGCCGCGATCGAGGCCCGAGGCCGCACCGTGTTGGTGACCGGCGGCAGCGGACTCTATCTGAAGACCTTCTTCGCGCCGGTGGCGGACGACGTCGAGGTTCCGAGGGACGTGCGGGCACGGGTGGAGAAGCTTCCGCTTGCGGAAGCGGTGGCGGAGTTGCGGCGGCTGAATTCGCTCGGCCTGGGAACACTCGACACGGCGAATCCGCGCCGCGTGGCGCGCGCGTTGGAGCGATGTCTGGCGTCCGGGAAGACGCTGCCCGAGCTGGCCGAGGAATTTGCGCGGCAGCCGGCCCCCTTTGCGGATTGGAGGGTTGTGCTCACTCGGCTGGAACGGCCGCCGGCGGAATTGGAGGCGCGCATCGACGCGCGCGTGACATCCATGCTGCGCACTGGGCTGGTGGATGAGGTGCGGCGGATGCGCGCGGCGGGTTTGGAGCAAAATCCGAGCGCGTCGCGGGCCATCGGTTACCTCGAAGTGCTCGGGATGCTAGAGGGGAAACTCGACCAGGCGGATTTGGCCGATGAAATCGCAAAACATACGCGCGCCCTCGTAAAGAAGCAGCGGACCTGGTTTCGCACCCAATTACCGACGCACCAAGTTTTGAAGGCGGGTGAAACGGCGGTCGATGACCTGTTCGCGTAGCGAGGTGCCGGGCGGCAGGTAACAGGTGTCAGGTGACAAGGTACAAGGATCGAGTAACGAGAGGCAAGTGACAGATAACAAGGACGAGTGATGGTCCCGTGATTGGTGACCCGTGACGAATGGCGAATTTCCAACTACCAACTACCAACTACCAACTACCAACTACCGCTCACTCATTCGACCAGATTCACATGATAGATCTGGAGGGAACTGCCTTCGAGAAAGTGCAGGTTGGCAATGGCGACACGCAGGTTTACCTTGGCTTGGAGTTCGGCCACGCGTGCCGCCAAAAGGGCATTTTGCTGGAGCAGCACATCGTAGCTGATCGTGAGCCCGGCGTCGAATTGGGCCTTAGCCAGCTCATATTGTTTTTCGCTTAGGGTGGCCGCTTGGGTCGAGGCCTGCACGCTTTCCAAGCCGGTTTGCACCGCGCGGACGGCGGAGCGGACTTGGACCACGAGGTTTTCGTCGGTCTGATCCAAGACGATTTCTTCGCTGTGCTGGTTGGCCAGGGCCTGGCGGTAGAGCGCCCGGTTGGCGCGCAAACCCCAGGGCAGCGTCAAAGTGAGGCCAGCCTGCCAGGTTCGGCCGTTATTATTGAAATATTGGTTGAACGCGCCACCGTAGGAACGGCCAAGGCCATTGTAGCCAATCCCGCCGTTGACATCGAGCTCGGGCAGGCTGTCGCGCTTGGCGGTGAGGGCGGCGAGTTTGAAATGCCCAATTGTGGCCTGGATGAGGGCGAGGTCGGGTCCGTTGTCCCGCGCGAGTTTGTAGGAGAGGTCGAATGAAACGTCAGGATCGTCCTTCATGGGTGGAAAATCCACCGGGCCGACGTCGCCGCTGAAGTCGCGCTGGCTGAGGCTTTGCAGAAGGATGTCTTCGTCGTTGTGCACGGTCTGCTCGTCGAGGATGAGTTGGCTGCGGGCGTTGGCCACGCCGACTTGGGCCTGCAAGACGTCGAGATCGGTGAGGACACCCGTCTGCCGTTTGACTGAATTTTCGTTATAGAGCTCCTGGGCAAGCCGCAGGCTATCCTCTTGGACTTTGTATTGTTCGCGGGCGAAGATCAGGTTGAAGTAAGCGGTCTCCACGTTGAATATCACCGTAAGCACTGTGCTTTTGAAATTCAGGTCCGCAATCTGCGTGCCGAGCTTGGCCCGCTGGATAGCGGCTAGATTGTAGTCGATTCCAGCGCCCTGCAGCAGCGGTTGGGTGACGGACAAAGAGACGTCGCTGGTGTAGGCAGGATTGACCCATTCGGAGGAAGGGACCTCCCGGTTACGCTCCACGTCGGAGTTCGCGGAAACCGTGCCGCCGGTGACGATTTTCTTCGAGACCGAGAGCATGGTCGTATCGTCATTGGTATACAGCCCGCCGGCGGTGGCGCCGGTCACCGGATTGGTGAGGGAGGCGTCATGGGCTTCCGACTTCTCGGAGCTGACCGACAAAGTGGGGTCAAAGGCGGCTTGGGCGATGATGACGGAGTCCCTGGCCTGCTCGGTGGAAAATTTTTGGATACGGACGTTGAAATTCTTCTCCAGCGCCTGGGCCACGCATTGATCCAAGGTCAGCGGCGCAAGTTGGGATGGGGACGCGGGGGTCGGTTCGGACGTCGGTGGCGGGAGTCGGTCTTCGGCGGCCAGGGCGCCGGTCACGGCTAAATAAAATAGAACAAGCGTGGCGCGGGCAGTAAGGCGTGACATGGAAGCATTTGTCGGCTGTCTCAAAAAGAAACGAGGCCCCTATTGGCTTTCGAGACAGTCTCTTAGCAGCCCACGCCCGCAGAGCGAGAGAAAATCGTCTCCCAGCCGACGCAGCGAACGCCCACCAGGGAAATCAAGGCAGGTTGGCGGGCGCGGATTTCTTCTGCTCCCGGCTGACGATTTCTGCGACCGAGCCATTCAGCGTGGCTTCCGCTACCATCGGCGCAAGTCGGGCGCGAGCGGCGGAAAAACGCGGCCCGGTTTCGGAAAGATCGGGAAGTTTTTTTGCGGCAACGTAAACGAACCAGCCCTTGTCGTCCGAAAAAATCATGTCGGAAACAGTGCCGGTTTTCAGACGGTCGAGGCCCTCGAGGAGATTATCGGCTAGATCCTTGGGCGGTTGCCGCAGGGTAAACGATGGGTAGGTCTTTTCCACGAGGCTCACTCCGGCGGCGGGTGCCGCGGTGATGGACGCTGTGACGCTAGTGATGGCCACCGCTTTGTCGAAGGTATCGCCCGCCTTGAGGCGGGCCGTCAGTTGGTCGTGGATGGATTTACCGAGGACGTGTTCGAAAAGCTTGCGCCGTTGGCCTTCCTTGTAGTCAGCGGTGACCTTGGTCAGTACTTCGGCCAGCAGGGGGGTATAAGCTGGAAGGTTTTCTTTCCAGAGCAGAATTACGCTGCCTTTGGGGGTAACGAGGGCATCGGAGCAGAAGTGATCTTTACCGAGTCGGGCAGCTTCGTTGGCGATTTCCGGGGAGGTGCCGAGTTCCGCGGGCGGCGTATCGGCGGCAAACGGCGCCAGCGATTTTAGAGCGAGGTGGTGTTCGGCGAGAAAGGAGTCGAGGCGCGGGCTGATGCTGTCAATATTTGTATTGTAGAGATCCAGTGCGACATCGGAGGCGGCTTGGGCCGCTAATTGCCGGGCGTGATCAATCTTAAGAGCCGCTTCAACTTGCGGCCGGACGGCGGCAAAATCGGCGTCGGGATTGGGTTTGGCCGGAGTCTTATTATGGTCGGCCGGTTTTGGAAACTGGCCGGGATGGGCGTCATAATAGGCGCGAACCTCGTCGCCGGTCACCGTCACTTTGGAAATGAAATCGTCCGCGGAAAATGCGATATAATCCACGCTGACCCGCGGCGGAATTTCATAATTGGAAGACTTTTCCTCGAAAAATTTCTTGAGTTCTGCCGGAGTGGGATCGATGACCGGCGCGTATTTGGCGTAGTCGGCGCTGGCGACAGCGATGGTCCATTGGGTATCGGCGAGCGCCAGTTGAGTTTTGACGTCGCCCGGCAGGACATAGCCGGGCCCGGCCAGAAGTTTGTCGACCTGGGTGACGCGCCAGTCGTCAATGAAAACGCGCTTCACATCGTCGGTGGTCATCCGGGGATTGAGCTGGGCCCACAGCTGATTTTCGCGGAAAGAACTGTAGCGACTGGCATCGAACTCGCCGTCTTGACCGGCGAAGGCTCTCAAGGTCTTGATATAACTGGCCAGCGCTTCATCGGAAGGAGCCGGAATCTGAAATTGGTCGGCGAGGGCCAAGGTCGCGGTGCGCCTCAAGGCAAGCTGTTCAAGTTGGGGCGAATTCATGGAGAGCGCCCGGCCATAGTGGAGGAGGACGCTCAGCTGGCCGTCCCCAAAGATGCGGCTTTGGTCGCTTTGTGACTCAAGATTGTAGCCGAAGAACGGGTGGGCTAGCGTACGACGGTCGCCGCGGCCGATGCCGGGCGTCGAACCGATCGTAAAGATGAAGGAGATAATCATGACCCCCAGCACCACACCGAAAACCGTGCGGAAGTGGCGCTGAAAGTTGCGTTGAATCCAGGATATCATGGGGAGAAACTGCCAATCGTGAATTGCGTCCTGGGCGGGTGTCAATCGCGGAGGTGGGACAGGTCTGCCTTTAGCTACTCATCGTCCTGAGCCGCTTGTCGGACGTCGTCTCCACGCTTTCTAAACCAAAATGGCACAACCATTTCCTCTAGCCCGAATGCATCACACCTTTTCATCCGATGATGCATCCGTTGGCTGCGCCGATCGAGCGTAGACAAGCGACTTGGTCGCGGCTAGCCCCGACAGGGTCGGCCTACAAGGTGAATCGATCTACGAGGACATGTGATCGATCCAGGCAGGAGGCTGTGGGACAAAATTCGAGAGCCTCCCAGCGGGCCTCCAAAATCAAATGAAGCCAAGCTGTCACGCCTATAAAAACCGGCCGATGACCAATCACCGGATGCGGAACGATGACTGGCGAAAAACCAACGCTTCCTTAGGCGCGGGCGACCGGCTTCCAGCGGCGAACGCAAGCCAGGCCGACAAGGCCTAAGCCGAGTAGGATGACCGTGGTGCCGCTGTCCGGAACCGATTTAGTAGACGTATCGACGATCGACCAATAACGTGAATCGATTGCGCCGAAGGCAAGGCTGCTGCTGCCAAGGTCCACGGCAATAACGGCGTTGCTAGTCTGCGGGCCGGTATCGCTCAGAAACAGATCCCCCGCGGAACCGCCGAAGACAAAGTCATTCTGGGCGCCATTAAACGAAATGACCGCCGGGGCATCGGCCTCTACATTTGCCACGTAAAAAATCGTGCCGAAAGAGCTGCCGTCAAAAGTGAGCGAGGCGTTGTAGATGTTGCTGATCAAATTGCCGTTGGCGGTGCCGTCAAACGTCCCCGCAATAACGGTCCCGCTCCCAAACGAGCTGGAGTCAAAGGTGTACGAAAAGTCAAAAAGATCTCCGTAGCAGGACGCTGCGCTCAGCCCCAAGGCTATGGTAAGCACGGCTGCAAATTTGGTCATAGACGTCATAGGGCTCAATACCCAGCATCTTCCATACCGTATTTTAATTAAAAAACATAAGACATTATAAATCAACTTATTAAAAATACAATATCAACTCATTTGAAATTGGCTGCATCTCAAAAATGTAAGGTTTTCCGACATTCTTCTGCCCGTTTTACAGTTTGGGCTCAACTCCAACCCCGCCCCTTTCGGAGCGTTTAGGCGGTTTTGAAACGGTTCAAAGTTTCCTGCCGGTTCCGATAAAATTATTTATCTCTCCCCAAATGGCGGAGCCATTTGTCAAGGTGCCCGCGGGTGAAGCCCGACGGGCTCCTCGGGCAGATGCCGCCGCCGCCAAAGGAAGTAGATGGTCGGATAAAGGAGCAGTTCCAGGATCGCCGAGGTGATCACGCCGCCGATCATCGGCGCGGCGATGCGTTTCATCACGTCCGCGCCGACTTGGGTGGTGGGTGACCACATGATCGGCAAGAGCCCGAACAAGATGGCGCAGACGGTCATGATCTTGGGGCGGATGCGCTGGACGGCGCCTTCGATGATGGCGTCGTGCAGATCGGCCGACGTGCGCAGCCGGCCTGCCGCCTGGAACTTGTCCCACGCGTGGTCGAGATAGAGCAACATGACAACGCCTGTCTCGGCATCGAGCCCGGCGAGCGCGATGAGGCCGACCCAAACGGCCACGCTCAGGTTGTAATGCAGGAGAAAGAGCAGCCAGAACGCGCCCACCAGGGAGAAGGGCACGGCGAGCAGCACGAGGGCGGTGCGTGCCACCGATTTAGTGTTCAGGAATATGAGGACAAAAATGATGAGCAGCGTGAACGGGATGACGATGGCGAGCCGTTTTTCCGCGCTCTTGAGATATTCGAATTGTCCGGCCCATTGGAGGTAATAGCCGGGTGGAAATTTGACCCGTTCCTCGATACGTTTTTCGGCCGCCTGCACATAGCCGTCGATGTCGGTGCGGGTGGTGTCCACGAACACAAAGCCGACCAACTGGCCGTTCTCGTTGCGGATTGAGGGAGGGCCGGTGCGGTAGGCGATATCCGCCAGCATGGAGATCGGCACCTGGGCGCCGGTCGGCGTCGGCACCCGCACCCGTTTGAGCGAATCGAGGTCTTCGCGAAAATCGCGGGCGTAGCGGACGTTGATCGGGTAGCGTTCACGTCCCTCGACGGTGGTAGCGATGGAATTCCCTCCAATGGCGGTCTCGATGATGTCGTTCACATCGCCTACGGTGAGGCCATAACGCGCGGCCGCATCGCGGTTGACGGTAAAATCGAGAAAATAGCCTCCGGTGGTGCGCTCGGCAAAGACGCTGCGCGTGTGGGGAAAGTCCGTGAGCGCCTTTTCGATCTGGACGCCCAAAGCCTGAATGCCCCCGAGGTCGGGCCCGAAGACTTTGATTCCGAGCGGGGAACGAAAGCCGGTCGTCAGCATTTCGGTCCGGGTCTGGATCGGCATCCAGAAGATGTTGGCCATGCCCGGCGTCCTCAGTTCGGCGTTCATCTCGGCGATGATTTTTTCCCAGGTCATGCCGGGGCGCCATTGTTCATGAGGTTTGAGCGTGATGACGGTCTCAAACATCGAGAGCGGCGCGGGATCGGTGGGGGTCTCGGATTCGCCGGCCTTGCCAAACACGGTGTCCACCTCGGGAATTTGCCGCAGCAGCCGGTCCTGGATTTGCAAGATGCGCGTGGCCTCGCCGATCGAAATCCCCGGTACGGCGGTGGGCATAAAGAGGATCGTGCCTTCGTTGAGGGGCGGCATGAATTCGTCGCCGAGCTGGCGGAACGGATAAACCGTGGCGACCAGAACGACGAGGGCGGCCAGGAGGGTGAGCCAGCGGAAGCGCAGCACCAAATTTACGAACGGCTGGTAGACCCAGATCAGAAAGCGGTTGACCGGATTTTTGGCTTCAGGGGTGATTTTCCCGCGAATCAGCAGCGTCATCAGCACCGGCACGAGCGTCACCCCCAGCAGCGCGGCGAAAAACATCGCAAAGGTCTTGGTGAAGGCGAGGGGTTTGAAGAGCCGTCCTTCCTGCCCCGTGAGCGAGAAGACCGGGATGAAGCTTACCGTGATGACCAGCAGGGAAAAGAACAGCGGCCGGCCGACGCTCTTGGCTGCGGCGATGATGACATCCACGCGCTCGGGGCCGGTGGGCTCGCGTCCGTTGTTCTCGCGAAAATGCTCCAAGTATTTATGGGCGTTCTCGACCATGATGATGGCTGCGTCCACCATTGCCCCGATGGCGATGGCGATCCCGCCCAGCGACATGATATTCGCGGTGAGCCCGAGCCGCTGCATCGGCAGGAACGCCAGCACGATGGCGATGGGCAGGGTGACGATGGCGACGAGGGCGGAGCGCACGTGCCAAAGAAAGACCAGGCAGACGAGGGCGACGACGAGGCATTCCTCGAGCAGTTTTTCGCGCAGGGTGGCGATAGAATGGTGGATCAGTTCGCTGCGGTCATAGGTCGGCACGATCTTCACCCCGGGCGGGAGCGAAGGAGCAATTTCCTTAAGTTTCCGCTTGATGCCGTCGATGACGGTAAGGGCATTTTCGCCGTAGCGCATG